>JBGQLF010000531.1:0-7074 GCA_041499985.1 Gemmataceae bacterium | reverse complement strand
CTGCGGCTCCAGCCAGGCCTGGAAGTCGTACATGGCCGCTTCCCCTTCGGGGGAGAACGCTAAGCATGCGGGAGGGCTGGCCTTCCACAAGTCCGACACCTTGGCCTGATAGTCTTGGGCCAACTCGTCGGCCACTGCGGCCGGGGCGATCTTGCGAGACCCCACCCGGCTGGTGGGCAGCGCGTACAACCAACGGGCCAGGAACCCCCGAGTCAGCAGACTGGCATGTTCGGTGAGTCCCCGGATAACGTCGGGCTGAACGGTCAACGCGACGCTCAGGGCCGGGGCCTCCACGGTTTCCTGTTCTCGGCCGATGCGGCCGACGCGGAGCGGGTCGCCCGCGTGACCCTTGAGGTAAACATCGAAGTTGGGCGTCTTGTCGGCATAGCGGCCCTTGATGATCTCGATAGGCGTGGCCTCGGCACTGGCCTGGAGGATATGACCGCCGTGCAGGGCCAGCAAGCGGGCCAAGTTCTCGGGTGTCTCGTCCTCGCACCATAGTTGGGGTAACTGCGGCACCGGGGAGTTCGCCAGCTCCTCGGCGGTCTTCTCGGCCTCGGCCTTGAACTTCTGGTATTCGGCTGGCTCCTTAGCCTTGGCCGCACTCTTCTGGAGGACCTTGAGGCGTTCTTCAAGCAGACCGCGGTCAGCGCGCTGCTTGGTGATTTGAGGTGCGGCCTGCTGTTGCAGCTGCTTCTCAGCGCTAACGACTGGCCGCATAGCATCGGCAAACACAGCACTCTTGCGGTCGCCCGAGGGAAGAGCGACGACGGTAAAGAGGTTCGTCGGCTCGGACCAGCCAGGGCGGATGCTGACGCGGACCTTCCCTGCCAGGGCAGCGCCGCAGATCACCAGCGCCAGAAGGGCGGCCAGCTCGGGCGGCGTTTGCGTCGCTTCCGCTTCGGCGACCACCCAGTTCTGCAACCAGCAGGGCAGTACCTGAACGGGGAAGGCTGGTAGCGCGAGGGTGCCATCCAGCGGTACTGGTGGTTCCCAGGCAGGTTCGGGCTCCTTGGTCGCCGCCGGAGCGTTCGCTGTCGGGGTGATTTCCTGGTACTTGCCCTGCCACTCGGCCAGCAGTGTCTCGCCCGTATCGTGCCAGGCGTCGGCTAGCTTGGGATCTAGGTTTTGGGCCAGCAGCCAGGCGCGCACGTCCTTATGACCCTTGGGCGGCAGTACCCACGAGACGGGCCGGCCCAGCTTCTCGGCCAGCTGGCCGGCCACCTGTACCGCGCCGTCTCTTCCCGGTGATTTACCATCTGCATCTGTGTCATGGTCGCCGACGATGACGATGCGACGGTTCGTGGGTACATCCCGGAATAGTTCGGCGAGTTGCCCGACGCCACCCAGATTATTGGGCCTGCCGACCGTGGAGAACCCCAGCGCAGTCAGGGCGAGGGTGTCACTTGCCCCCTCGGGGCAAAAGATAGGGCCTTCGCGTTGGTCCCATCCCGAGGGCAAGAACAGGCCGCGCTGACTGCTCAGCATAGCCTTCTTGCTGCCATCTCCGTAACGGCGGCTGATGCCGATGATCTGGCCGGCGCCATTGCGTTCGGGGAAAGTCCAGCAGGGGCCGTGGCGGTCGTCGGCCAGGTAGCCAATGTCAAGCCCCACCAGCACGCACTCCGGCAACCCCAGCTGCTCGGCCAGCTGGCTACGTACTGTGGGCGTCAGGGCCTCGGCGTACTGCTTGGCGCGAGCTTGCCAGTTGATAGCCTGGCCGTTGCTCGAAGGCGGCGGCCCAGGGATCGGGGGCGCATCGTCTTCTTCGCGAAACAGGCCCCATTGGTCATCCCCCTTGGCCTGGCCCTGGTAGCGAAAGCCTGACACCGGCCCGTTCTGTTTACGGCAGAGGATCAAGCTGTCCGTCGTGCGGGAACATCCCGCTGTTCCCGTTTTGCAGACAGGACAGGGAGCCGATGGGGTGAACGGCTTGGGCGGAGACGTTGTCATGGTCCGTTCCTCCGCTCAGAGGCCGAGCTTTTGCAGTTCTTGCTCGGCCCGCTCGGAGGCGCGCCGCCGCATCGTGGAGGTACGGGGCAGCTGAGGCCGTTCGGCCAGGTCCGGCGTCAGGGCCTCAGCGAAGCGCTGGACGGCCTCGGCCGAACTGAGCCAACGATGGCCGACGCGGATGCCCTCCAAGCGCACCTTGCCGTGCGGCGTCTTCACTCCATCGCGAATCCAGCGAAAGACGCAACTGAGGTGCACCGGCCGACCGTTGCGGCCGGGGGGCAGCAGGCGGGCGACCTGGTTGAGGGTGAGAAGTGTCTCGTTCCGGAGTTCGATGGGCATGGCTCGACTCGCATATGGTTGATGAAAATCAACGGGCCTTGCGGCCACATGCAAGCGAGTATATAAGATAAGAGGAGTCCGTAACTACGGGGAAATTACGGGTACTTGCGGGGTACTTACGGGGTACTTACGGGGTAGTTCCAGATTATTTTGCTGGCGGCAGTTCGAACCAGTAGCCGCCACCAGGTTTGGCCTTCACGCAAGCATGGATCGGTTCGGGCAGGTTGTGGATGAGGTCTCGCGTTCTTTTCTCATTTCCGTTGCCCAGCTTCTTGCCGGTGATCAGCTTTCCCGGCTCCTGATAGAGCTGCTCGACGATGCGAACAGCATCAGGGGGCAATGGGCCGTAAGGCGTGCCATCCAGTGTAAGCACATTCGTTTCGCGGTCGATGATCAGCCGCTGGTGCGCTTCGGGAGTGATCGCCCGAGCAGCGGTGGCCTGTTGGCGCACCAGGTCGCGAAGATACGCGGCGGCTTCCCTGAACGGCTTGGTCATGGACTTGGGGCACCGGATCAGCAGCTGGACGCCCAGACTGGAATCCTCCACTGCCTCCAGGAAGCTGGTCAGGCCGAGGCGGCTTAACTCGCTCCAGAGAGCAAACAGAGCATGCAGAAGAGCGGCGTCCATCCCCGGAGGACGCTGGGTATCATCGGCCGACCAGTGTTCGCACGGTGCCAGCCAGTCCCCCAAGTGGCACACTGCATCAAGGAACTGCTTGCGGTTGTGCTCTGCGATCAGCGACCGACCGGGGTCTTCGAGGATACTGGAGAGGGAGTAGGCGTCGGCCACGATCGCGCGCAAACGGTGATCGCTCCAGCCGCCCGCAAGGCTGATGGATGATGGCATCGTCTCTTTCCTCGCAACGGGCCGGTCCGAGTGGCGCGTGCGAGGAAAGAGACCAGGCCACGCCCCTACCCAGACCCCTGGCCCCAGGGTTGGCAACCCCTGGAGTGAACCCGTTGCGACTCTATCGGCGGAGCACCGGCCCGGACTTTAGCCCAATCGGGCCCATCAGCCGATCTCGGCCACGATCTGCGCCGCCCGGGCCAAGTCGCGCTCGGCGTAAATCTGTGTCGTCTCGACCTTGGTGTGTCCGAGGATAACCCGGGCGGCCTCGACGCCATACTTCGACCGGATGATGGTGGCCGCGGTGTGGCGGAGCTGCAAAGGGGACCACGGCGGCAGCGGCGGCAGCCCCTGCTTGGCCCGCTCCGCGTTGGCCTTGTCAACCGCCCGGAGGATCGCCAGGCGGTAGCTACGCCGGTCGTAGCGCTCGGCTGGCTTTCGCCTGGGTGTCGTCTTGCGCTTCCGGCGCAGCTCCGAGGGGGTGCGCTTGGTCTTGCGCTGCCGAGCGCGGCGAGCGTGCAGGGCCTCGACGTACTCGCGGGGGCTGAACAGGTAGGCGTGCAGGTCCGTCTTGAGGAAGGGTCGGATTACCTCTTGGGCCTGGGCGCCAAGGAAGATCACGCGCTCAAGCCCCCGGTGCTTGTTCTTGTGGTGCGCCGGCCGGTACTCCCACACTGGACTGGACATGTTCAAGTCCACCGCCCGCATCCGCATAGCTTCGCCAGGACGGCAGCCGCTCAGCAGTTGCAACCGGGTCATGGCGGCGATGGGCGCCGGCATGAACGGCAGGGTGGCCTCGACGACCTCGACGGGCGCCGTCCCCACCGGGTCGCTTTCCCGGACCTCGCCGCGCCCCCGCTGGAGACCGGGAACGTCCTTCAAAGCCTGGTGGACCGCAGCGGGTAGCCGTTCGTACGAAACCGCCCACTTGAAGAACCGGCGGATGCGGTTGATACGGGCGTTGACCGTGGTACGGCACAACCCGGCCTTGGCCATCTCCTCCTGCAAGGCCCGCAACGCCAGTGGCCCGAATTGCCGCGCGGATGTGTGGCCGTAGAGCTGCCTCAAGGGCCGCAGGGAGAGACCCAAGTTTTCCAGTTCGCGGCCGGGGTTGCCTTGTTCGTCGCGGTAATGCTGTCCCGCCCAGCGCCAGTACTCCAGGATGAGTTCGTTGATGCTGATGTCGGCGGGAGCCGGTGAAGCGGACTGAGGGAGCCGCCGGCAGTTGGCCTCCCACTCAGCCAGGAGGCGGGCGTACTCGGCCCTACTTTCCTGGGAGCCGTATTCGCCCAAGGTGAAGTCACGGCGCCCACCGAGGCCGTCCGGCAAGGTCACGATAGCTTGGCCGCTCTGCTTGTGGAGACGATACGCTGGGATGTGGTTACGGCGTGGCATACGGTCCCGCCCTTTCTGCGGAAGACTTCCGCACATGCAAGGGTTTCGGACCGCACCACCTAACGCAGATGGGTACTCTTAAGTTGAGTTCGGCGAAGGCTTTATGTCAAAAGCGGGCGACCGGATTCGAACCGGCGACGTCCAGCTTGGGAAGCTGGCATTCTACCGCTGAATTACGCCCGCAAGTGATCTGGCGATGTCACAAGTCCGAATCTGCTCCCACTTAGCCACCGCCTTCGGCAACCAGATGTTCTTGGCGCAGGCAAGGCCACAGGTGAACCAGGCATCGCATCAAAAATATCATATCCCCTGGCCTCAGAATTGCAACGACTGTTTTCCGCGCTCAGTCCTTATACAGCGACGACTGCGGATACTCCGCGGCCCACGCAAACCACTTGACCTGAGTTGCATCCAGCCACTCCAGCGTCCAGTCTTTCAGCTCGCCGTCGACGGCGCGACCAGCAATGTCCCAGTGCGAGCCCGTTTCCCGATCGACGAAAGGAGCGGCCGCTACTTTGGCATCCAGGTTCAGCGTGACCGAGCGAGTTGCCGGTGCGTCTTTTCCCGGCGCCGCGGCCACCGAGAGGTATGCCGCCGCGGTTCGCGTCGAGCCCTGCCACAGAACCACGGCCGGCTTGCTCTCGACCGTGTCGCGGATCAGCCCAACGCGCTCCAGAGTCTCCAGTGGATAGGCCCGAACGTGCTTGCCCACGGCGACCCCCAGTACCATCGTCTCAGCCGGCAACCGGAGATCGGCAGGGCCGCGCGTCTTGCGCGAATCCTCGTTCCCCGCGCTCGGGAGCTCAACGGGTCGATACTTGTCGAACATGTGATAGGCCACCGCCCCGGGATACCGTTCGAGCCAATAGCCCCAATCACTCACCAGGGTCGGGATCGACGGCAGCCGACTTCCTTTGCGCGGGCCCTCGAAGGCCAACCCCGTCAAACAGGAATACAGCGTGCCATCCTGGTGCTTCATGACCATGACCCCGTTGCGCCAACCGTGGAAGCGAAAATCCAACGACTTCTCGAAGCCGCGCGCATAACCCGCATCGGGATCGTAGACGAAGACGCCATAGGTGTCGCTGATGACTCGGTACGGATGAAGAAAAAACCGATACGGAATGGCGCCACCGTCCGAATAGCCGCGGATCCAGCACAGCACTCGGTCCTGCGCGCGCAACTCTCCGGAGCGGCGCTTGGCCTCATCGCGGCAATGGGAGCAACTGGGGTTTACCAACGTCGGAAACGCTTCCGGCTTGGCCAACAAGACGGGAGCAGCAGTCGGTTCCGACCCCAAGCTCCAAAGGGCGGCGAATCCGAATACCAGGCAAGACAGACAAAGTCGCATGAGTGTTCCTCCCTCGGGCCCAGCGGAGAGTCAAGACACAATCCGCCCTCTGGTGCCCCACTACACTCGGTGCAGGATGGTTTGACCTGAGCTTGACGCGCCAGCGAGGGAACCTTCCTCGCGCGCGTCAAGCTCAGGTCAAACTGGGTCGCGTTGAGTATACCATCCCAAGCAAGATCGCATCGGCTGACCTTGTTCCCTGGGAGCAGCCTGGTATACTGACAAACGTTCACTAGTTTTCTGCTATAATACGCGAGCGGCCGGTAGGACCTCGCGTCTTCGCCCTCTAGTATACAGGGAGTCAAGTTGGCCGTCGGTTCTTTCCCCTCCGCAGATTGACTAGCTCGGCCGAAACCCAAACTTCATCCTTCCCAGTAGCAAGGAGAGATCATGGCAGACGCATCGTCGGATCGGGAGCTGAAAAACGCTCTGGCGCAGATCGAAAAACAGTTTGGCAAAGGCGCGATCATGCAGCTGGGCGAAGGCTCCGCGCTGGACGTGCAAGGGATTTCCACCGGCGCGTTGAGCCTGGATATCGCCCTGGGGGGCCGGGGCTTGCCGCGTGGTCGGATCGTTGAGATCTTTGGGCCGGAATCGAGCGGCAAGACGACCGTCGCGCTGCACGCCCTGGCCAATGCCCAGCGGCAAGGGGGGGTGGCGGCCTTCATCGATGCGGAGCATGCCCTGGACCCGAGTTGGGCCAAGCGCATCGGCCTCGATCTGGAAAGCCTGCTGGTCAGCCAGCCTTCCTCGGCCGAAGAGGCACTCAAGATCGCCGAAATGCTAATCAAGTCGAACGCGGTGGATATCATCGTCATCGATTCGGTGGCGGCGTTGGTGCCACGGGCCGAGGTGGAAGGTGAAATCGGCGATGCCCACGTCGGCCTTCAGGCCCGCCTGATGAGCCAGGCCCTGCGCATTCTCAATCCGACCATTTCGCGCACGCGCACCTGCATGGTCTTCATCAATCAGATCCGCCAGAAGATCGGTGTGATGTTCGGCAATCCGGAGACGACATCGGGCGGTCTGGCCTTGAAGTTTTACAGTTCGGTGCGCCTGGACATTCGCAAGGTCACTGGTATCAAGGACGGCGAGGAAACGATCGGCTCGCGCGTCAAGGTGCGGGTCGTCAAGAACAAGGTGGCTCCGCCGTTCAAACAGGCCGAGTTCGACCTGATGTACGATCATG
>JBGQLF010000530.1:0-7075 GCA_041499985.1 Gemmataceae bacterium | reverse complement strand
AGGGCATCGAAGCTGCGCACCCAGGTCCGGCCCAGGAGCGCGCCGTCCTGGGAATAGGTCACCAGCCAGCAGGGAACCAGACGCTGCTGCCGTTGGAGGCCGTCCTCGTGGACCTCGGCCTCGACGAGCCGTAGCGCGGTCGATGGCCCCTCGGCAAAGATAGCGAGCGGATCGACGAGCGGCATTTGCCAGCGTTGGCCGGGAGCCAGGCCTGGCATTCGGTTCAACGGATGCAGCAGGTTCAGCACGTTCCCGCGGTCCGAAATCGGGACCGCTTCAAGTTCTCGCTTGCGGCCGTCGGGGATCGGGCTCAACCAGTCCACTCCGCATTGGCGATTTCGCAGCCAGCCTTCCAGGCGCGTCAGGACCGCACCGCGTAGCTCTGGGGCCGACCGATCCGGGATGAATTCGGCGCTGAACTTGCGACAATGGCCGTCCCAATCGACGTGATACCTGCTATCGATGCCTAGCAGAGGCATGGCGCGAATCGGCCCCGGTGGCCAGAGCGTGAACTGACCGTACAGCTCATAGGGATCCTCCGGCGTATGGTGAATAAACGTCACGCTCGAGCCGGCATGCTCCTCATTCCAAGTCAGTTGCCAACGAATGCCGCCTACATTCGCTTTGGGACGGCTCGGGCCGATGCGCGCTTCATCGGTCACGTCCATCTCAAACAGAGTTGGCTCTTGGGACTCCAGCCGCGGCCAGAGCTCGCGATGAATCAACCATCCACTCGTCGCCAGCCAAAACGCGAGAATGGCCCAGGTCACATAGCGTGGAGGCATGCCCAATCCAACGGCTGAGGATGACGGTTGCGACGCTGTGTCCCAGTATCTCGTGTGACGGGGTCGGCGTCTAGAGTCCCGTTGGAGATTTCATCGTTCTCGGAACGAGGCGACTTTCGCGTCGCGGGCTGGGGACATACAAAGAAGTAATGTTCCAGTGACCGTTTCACGGAGGGCGGGTCGCCCGAGGTAGGTGCCGCGAGCCGAGCGGCACCAGTCAGCCAGCCCCGCTCGGCTCGCGGGGCCTACTGCGAGGATGCGCCATGATCGTTGGGGTTCCCAAGGAAATCAAGACTGACGAATATCGTGTGGCCATGATCCCGGTCGGCGTCGAGGAGTTGACGCGGGCGGGACATCAGGTGCTACTCCAAGCGGGCGCGGGACAGGGGAGCGGCCTGGGCGATGACCAGTACGCCATCCATGGTGCTGAAATTGTGGGAACACCGGAAGAGATCTGGCGCCGGGCCGACCTGATTGTCAAAGTCAAGGAGCCGTTGCCGATCGAATGGCCGTGGATGCGTGCTGGCCAAATCGTGTTCACCTACTTTCACTTCGCGGCCGACGAGCCGTTGACGCGAGCGGTGATGCGCTCCGGCATCACGGCGGTCGCCTACGAAACCATCCGCGACGCGCGCGGTAATCTGCCGTTACTGACCCCCATGAGCGAGGTTGCCGGCCGAATGAGCATTCAGGAGGGGGCCAAATTCCTGGAACGCCCCTTCGAGGGCCGCGGCATCCTGCTGGGCGGCGTGCCCGGTGTCTTACCGGCCAACGTCATCATCCTGGGCGGGGGCATCGTCGGCGCCAACGCCGCCAAGGTCGCGGCGGGGCTGGGTGCCAACGTTGCCATCCTGGATATCAACCTCGATCGCCTCCGCTACCTCGATGACGTGATGCCACGCAACGTTACGACCCTGTTCAGCGATCGGCACAACATCCTCGACGGGCTCAGCCGGGCCGACCTCCTCATCGGCGCGGTGCTGATTCCCGGCGCCCGGGCACCCTACCTGGTCCGCCGGGATGATCTCAAGCGGATGCCGCCCCGAGCGGTCATCATCGATGTGGCCATCGACCAGGGTGGCTGCGTCGAGACCTCCCGGCCGACGACGCACAGCAACCCGACGTATATCATCGACGAGGTGGTCCACTACTGTGTCACGAATATGCCAGGCGCGGTCGGCCGAACCAGTACCTATGCCCTGACCAACGTCACGCTGCCGTACGTGTTGCAACTGGCCAAGAAAGGCCTCGACCGGGCTGTGCGCGAGAGTCCGGCGCTGGCCCAGGGAGTGAATATTCGGCAAGGCCAGGTGACCAACCCGGCGGTGGCCGCGACGTTTGGTTTGGAGTGCGTCCCCGCTTGATCCCTTGCGGAAAAACCGGCCTCGGTCACATCGCGGCCTGGCTGCTGACGTGACACGCGACAGCTGCTTCGGTAACATGGTAGCCGGAGGTGACTGAAGCATGACTGAGCAGGTAGCTTCCGTGCTGGCGTCGTTGTACGAGCAGGACGAGACCGCCTGGCTGGAACAGACAGCGAGCCTCGTTGCCCAGCGGCGATGGGACGAGATGGATTGCGCTCACCTCAGCGAGTACCTTTCCGACATGGCAAGACGAGACAAGCGTGAGGTATTCAGTCGCCTGGTCACGTTGCTCACGCATCTGCTCAAGTGGGAGTACCAGCCGGAGCAGCGGTCGAACTCCTGGCGCGGCACGATCCTAGAACAGCGGCGGGAACTGCGGCAACTGCTTGAAAGTGGTTCCCTGCGCCGCCACGCAGAGGAAGTCTTGGGGAAAGCTTATCAGGAGGCCATTCAGCAAGCGGCGGCGGAGACCGGGCTCGCCAGGGAAACGTTCCCGGCGGAGTACCTCGCGTCGCTCGAAGATTGCCTGGCTCCCGGCGAGGGGGCCTAAGAATCTTGCCACGCGCGGCTTCAAATCCTCGCCCGAAATCCTTTTGCATCCGGCCTCTGCGCTCTGTATGCTCGTTTCTATTCGCCCATTTGATCTAGTTATCCTGGCAGAGAAAATGGAGAGCCGTACTAATGCGTGTTTTCGGTCTTGGGGCTGCCCTGCTCCTGGTGGCCTTGGTGGTTCCTGCCTTGGCCCAGATCCGGTATGAGCGAACCAACCTGGTGTCGGATATCCCGGGACTTGCGCCGCTTACGGACCCGGACCTGAAGGACCCTTGGGGCATCTCGTTTGCCTCCGCGAGTCCTCTCTGGGTATCGGATGAAGGGACAGGCCGAGTGACGCTCTACAATGGACTGGGGGTCAAGCAACCGATGGTGGTCACGATCCCCGCGGCCCCGGGGCGGACCACGGGATCCCCCACCGGCGAAGTTTCCAACCTCACCTCTGATTTTGCCATTGTGCCGGGGATTGGTGCCCGCTTCATCTTCGCGAGTCTCGATGGCACCATCTCGGCCTGGCATCCCGCTGTCAGTAGCACCGCGGCGATTGCGATGGTGCAGCGGACCGGGGCAGTCTACACGGGACTTACCAGCGCTCGTGTCGGAAGCGACAATTTCCTCCTGGCTGCCAACAACGCCACCGGCAGCATTGACAAGTTCGATAAGAACTATCGCTTTGTCGGGTCTTTCAGTGACCCCACGATCCCCGCAGGGGTCGCGCCCTACAACATCCAGAACCTCAATGGCACGCTCTACGTGACGTATACCAGAGCCAGGCGACAGGCCACCGGACCCGGGGATGGGTTCGTGGATGTTTTCCACCCCGAGACCAACACCTTTACGCGGTTGATCTCGGGCGATCCGAGTAATCCGAACAGTCCCCTCAATGGCCCTTGGGGGCTGGCGTTGACTCCCGTTGGCTTCGGTACGCTCAGCAATGAGCTGCTCGTGGGCAACTTTGGCGATAGCCGGATCAACGCCTTCGATCCCACCACTGGTGCGTTCCTGGATGTGTTGCGCGATCCCAACGGGCGTCCCCTCGCCTTCAGCGCGGATGGCCAGCCCGCGGTGGGCCTGTGGGGCCTGACCTTTGGCGATGGCGGCAACGGGGGAGACCCCAACACGCTCTACCTGGTTTCCGGTATCAACAAGGAGCAGAATGGCTTGCTCGTGTCCGTCAGCGCCGTTTCCGAGCCGAACACGGCCGTCTTGCTGGGCCTGGGGAGCTTGTGCCTTTATGGGCTCCACTGGTGGAGGCAGCGGCGAACGTAAACCTTGACTTCGAGAAGGAGGCGGAGCCTGCTTTCCCCTCGCGGTACCCTGATCTGGGCTTGCCCTCGCCACGTGAACTTGTGTACGGTATCCTGTCGATGCGAGTTCGGCTCAGTGGTAGACCAGGGACGACAGGGCATGAATCCCAGCTTTCCTCCCGAAGGCGTCAAGGTCCTCAGCATTGGGGAACTGACGCGACAGGTCAAAGGGCTCATGGAAGACGCCTTCCCGGCCGTCTGGGTGGCGGGCGAGGTGTCGAATCTGGCCCGGCCTGCCTCCGGCCACATCTATCTGACCCTCAAGGACGCCGAAGCCCAGTTACGCGCCGTCATCTGGCGCGGCGTGGCTTTACGCTTGCGTTACGATTTGCAGGAGGGCCAGGAAGTCATCGCTCGCGGCCGACTGAGCGTCTATGTGCCGCGGGGTGACTATCAACTCTCGGTGGAGGAACTCCAACCCAAGGGGTTAGGAGCGTTGGAGATCGCCCTGCGCCAGTTGAAGGAAAAGCTCTTTCGGCTTGGATACTTCGCTCCCGAGCGCAAGAAGCCGTTGCCTCGCTTTCCCCGGCGTGTGGCCCTGGTCACCAGCCCAACCGGAGCGGCGGTGCGGGATATGCTCGAGATCCTGGCCCGACGCTGGCCAGCCGTGGAGGTCTGCGTCTGCCCCGTGCGAGTCCAGGGGGAGGGTGCGGCCGAGGAGATTGCCGCGGCCGTGCGCCGGCTCAATCAGCTCCGCCGCGCCGGCGGACTGCCGGTCGACGTCCTGATCGTCGGACGCGGCGGCGGTAGCACCGAGGATCTGTGGGCCTTCAATGCCGAGTGCGTCGCCCAGGCCCTGTACGCCTCGCGGATCCCAGTGGTCAGTGCCGTCGGACACGAAATCGACCTGACCATCGCCGATATGGTTGCCGACTGCCGGGCTCTGACTCCCAGCGAGGCCGCCGAGCGGATTGTGCCCAATCGCGCGGAAATGCTCGAGGGATTGCGGGGCCTGGATGCACACCTGCACGGGATGATGCAGCGGAAACTGGAACTCGCGCGTGCCCGGCTCAACGATCTTGGCGAGCGGCCGGCCTTCCGGCGACCCCTGGAGCGGATGCGCGACGGGGAACGGCGCCTGGATGAATGGACCGAACGCCTGGAGCGGGCCCTACGGCAGCGATTGCTCCAGGCACGCGAGCGCCTCGGAGGGCAAGCGGCCCGGCTGGAAACGCTAAGCCCCTTGAACGTGCTGGCCCGCGGCTATAGTCTAACTCGCAGAGAAGTGGATCAGGCGGTAGTTCGTAGTCCGGAACAGGTCCGGCCCGGTGACCGGGTGGTGACGCATGTACAGAACGGGCGCATCATCAGCCGGGTTGAAGAACTGGAAGAGGCGCTGCGCCCAGCCGCTTCTTGAAGTGTCAAGGATGACCGTTTCTCCCCAACCGACCCATGAATGAACCTGCCAGCGATCCGTTGACCTTTGAACAGGCCCTCGCGGAATTGGATCGAATCGTCCGCGAGCTGGAAGACGGCCAGACCAGCCTGGAAGAATCTCTCGCACGGTACGAGATGGGCATCCGTTTGCTCAAGCGCTGTTACGCGGAGTTGCGCCAGGCCGAGCAGCGGATCCAGCTCCTGACGGGCGTCGATGAGGAAGGCCGGCCGATCCTTCAACCCTTCGACCACACGGCCACTGCGGAGCCGAACAAGGCCGACGCCAAACGCCGGCGCAAGAAGCCCGACGATCCCGAAAACCTGTTTTAGACTGTACTCGGAACTTCTTCCATCAGGTTTTGCTGTCGAGAACCGTATTCCCGAGGGACGCTGACTCCTGATCACGCCAACTGGGCCTGGTTCCACCGTGGGTGGCACGCCCTGAGTCTTCGAAGGGCGTGGGGCTGGACGACACGCCCTTCGAAGACTCAGGGCGTGCCACCCGGAAGTGGGCCTTTGTGAACCATGCCGCCTACTGGCACGGACCGATGACAACAGATGCTCTGCGGCAGTATTTGCGGGACAAGCAGACTTTGGTGGAGACCTGGCTGCGCGAGGCCCTCCACCGAGGGGAGGATTTCCCACCAGCGCTCACCGAGGCGATGCGCTACAGCCTGTTGGCGCCCGGCAAGCGACTACGGCCTCTCCTGGTGCTGCTGGCGGTGGAAGCGTGCGGCGGCCGAGAAGACGCGGCTGTTCCCGCAGCTTGCGCGGTCGAGATGATCCATACGTACTCCCTCATCCACGATGATCTGCCGGCGATGGACAACGACGATCTGCGCCGCGGCCTGCCGACCTGCCACAAGCAATTCGGGGAAGCTTTGGCCATCCTCGCTGGCGATGCGCTGCTAACGTTGGCGTTCCAGGTGCTGGCCGAGGGATATCCCGCCGCCACCGCCGCAGCGTGTTGCCGGGAGCTGGCGCAGGGAGCGGGGGCCGCCGGCATGGTAGGCGGGCAGGTAGAGGACCTCGCTTGGGAGGCTGGGAAACTGCAAAGCGCGCATTCGGAACCGACCCTTGCCGTCTTGGAGAACCTCCACGCTCGCAAGACCGGCGCCTTGTTCCGCAGCTGTTTGCGCCTGGGCGTTTTTGCGGTTCATGGAGAGAAACCCGGCGGACCCGATACCACGTTGCTTGCCAACCTGGACGACTACGGTAGGTGTTTCGGCCAGGCGTTTCAGATTACCGATGATCTGTTGGATGTTGAAGGCAGCGCCGAGCGCGCCGGAAAACGCGTGCACAAGGACGCCGCTCGCGGTAAGTTGACCTACCCCGGCTTCCTGGGAGTCGCGGAAAGTCGGCAGCGGGCGGAGCGCTTGTGCCAGGAGGCGCGGACGCACCTGGAGCCCTTTGGACCGGCGGCCGAACGCCTGGCTGCCCTGGTAAGCTTTATTTTGGAAAGAGATCGTTAAGGAGTGGGGGTCAGTAATGCCGGATCAAGGGACCTGTTGTCTGATCGTAGCCACAAGCGTCCTCGCTTGTGGGCTGGAGCAGCCCACAAGCGAGGACTGTTACCGGACATAACCTTTTGCACAACAATTGGCCACGAGGTTTTGCACAAGCGCTATTGTACATAGGAATTGGCAATGAGGTCTTGCACAGGCGTCACTTGTTCACTTGGCCGAGATGT
>JBGQLF010000529.1:0-7077 GCA_041499985.1 Gemmataceae bacterium | reverse complement strand
GCACCATGATCGCGAACAGGTGGAGACCTTTTGCTATAGCGATGTGGCGACTCCGGATGAGAAGACCGCCTACTTGCGCAGCCGGGTGGAGCACTGGCGGGAGACGGTCGGGATGGCCAACGATCAGCTGGCCGACTTGATTGCCCAGGACCAGATCGACCTGTTGATCGACCTGGCCGGGCATACGCAGGACAACCGCTTGCTGCTCTTTGCCCGCAAGCCGGCGCCGGTTCAGATCAGCTACCTGGGCTATCCTTGTACGACGGGCTTGCCGGCGATGGATTATCGCCTGGTGGATGCGATCACCGATCCGCCGGGCGAGCCGTGTTGCCATAGCGAAGAACTGGTCCACCTCGAGCCCGTGTTTTGCTGCTATGCTCCGCCTCCCAATGCACCACCGGTAGCTCCCGTGCCGGCCCAGCGGAGTGGCTCGATTACCTTCGGTTCGCTGCACAAACTGGAGAAGTTGAACGATGCGGTGCTGGACCTGTGGTGCCGGATTCTCCAGGAGCTGCCTTCCGCCCGGCTGCTGTTGGCTCGCCATGTCCTCCAGGGGAAAACTGCCGATTATTGGCGGCAGCGCTTTCAAGAGCGTGGTCTGGACAGCACGCGGATTGTCTTGCGTCCGATCGAACCGGTGAACTTGCAGCACCTCCGGGTGTACGACGAGATCGACATTGCCCTGGATACTTTCCCCTGGAACGGGCACACGACCGCCTGCGAAGCGCTGTGGATGGGGGTTCCTGTCCTTACCCTGCGCGGCCAGCGCCATGCCAGCCGGATGGTGGCGAGTGTCCTCACCAGCCTGGAACTGAGCGACCTCATCGCCGACACGCCGGACGAGTATTGCCGCATTGCTGTTCGGCTGGCCGGGGACCTGCCGCGGCTGAGCGAGCTACGAACCTCGCTGCGTCGCCGGATGCTGGAAGCGCCCCTGTGCGATGGCGCCGCTTTCACGCGCGAACTGGAAAAGGCCTACCGCCGACTGTGGCAGGGCTGGTGTCAGCGCAGGACGACCGAACGAATCGGCGCTCTGACCTGAGCCCGACGCGCTAGCGAGGGACGTTTCCTCGCTGGCGCGTCGGGCTCAGGCGTCGATCATGCGTCGAGCTCATAAGCAGCATGCAGCCAGTGATCGACCTCGGCGTCAATCTCCGCCAGCGTCGCGATGGGGATGCGGTGCGTGATGCGATCCTTCTTGGCGAAGCCGCCCGTGTCGATTAGTCGGCCGGTCGGCTTGGTGTCCTTCAAGGCGAAGCCCAGATCGATCCGGGTGCGTGTCGTCGGCTTGAGCTGAGCGAACACATGGTGCCGATACAGCGGCACGATCGTTTTGCACGGGCAGGCTTTGACGTCCTTGCCCAGCTTCAAACCGAGCTGAAGCAAGCGGTCATAGAGCGGTCGCAGGCCAGCTTTCGGACCGTCAAACATCGCATCGACATATGCCCCAGCGGCACGCAAGTACGCCTCCGGGTCGCCGTCTTCCAGTCCCTTTCCCTCGGCACGTTCGGCAATCCACCAGGCGGAGTTCGTGCCCAGGCCGTGCTGCTTCTTGAGCCAGTCGCGGCGCTCTTTCTCGGTCGGCGGGCCCGCTTCCTGGACCAGCTGGATCCATTCTTCCAGCGTCTTGCCGGTTTTCTCCGGCAGGCTGGCGACCCAGTCGCGCACCAGGGCGACACCGGGGTGGACGCTGTAGAGAGAGGTTCGTGACGTTTCACGTGACGTACGCGGCATGGCTCAGCCTCGTAAGGACCCGGATGGAGAAGGAGAGCAGTGTAAAGATCGCCCCGCAGCGCTGTCAATGTCGGCCGCGGGCGAAGGGACTCTACCTGTTCCCGAAGCGTGCGGACAAAACGGCTCGAACCAGGTCCTCGGGAACTTCCGCAAGGATCGGTTGCGAATCCGAAAAAGGCGTGCCTCCTTGTAACCTGTCGCTTCGAGGAGTATCGAAAGAGAAGTGTCCCCGAGTGGCAGCTTGCACGTGGCCGTCCGCGTTGCGGAGACCACTTCTGCTTGGCGCCTCATTCTGGTGGAGGTTGTGATGTCTCGTTCCCGAGTGGCCCTGGTGACCGGCAGCGGTAAACGCCGCGTCGGTTGGCATGTCGCGGATGCCCTGGCCGCCCGTGGTTATGCGCTCGTCCTCCACTACCGCAACTCGGCGGCCGAAGCGGCGGAGGCCGTCGACTACTTCCGCAAGCGGGACGTCGAGGTGATCGGCCTACAAGCCGATCTGACCGACGAAGCAGCCGTCCGCTCCCTGATCTACCAGACGCTGGCCCGTTTCGGTCGGCTCGACGTGTTGGTGAACTGCGCGGCGGCGTGGCGGAGCAAGAAGCTGGAGGAAGTGACGGCGGCGGACGTCCGCTATTACTTCGAAACCAACACCCTGAGCACTTTCTTGTGCACGCAGCAGGCGGGTCTGGCGATGGTGGGGCAGGCCGAGGGCGGCAACATCATTACCCTGGGAGACTGGGCCGTCGAACGGCCGTACTTGAATTATGCGGCCTACTTTCCTTCCAAGGGCGCCATTCCGACGCTGACGCGCTGCCTGGCTGTCGAGCTCGGCAGCCGTAACCCGCGCGTACGCGTCAATTGCATTCTGCCCGGTCCCGTGATGTTGCCCCTGGATCTGCCCGAGGCGGAGCGGCAGGAGGCGATCCGGGCCACGCTTCTCAAGCGCGAGGGGCGGCCGGAGAACATCGCGCAAGCCGTGTTGTCCTTCCTCGACAACGATTTCGTCACGGGGGTCTGTCTGCCCGTGGACGGCGGCCGCACCGTGTATGGTTGAGGCGCTGGTGGGTCTACGTGAAGACGTATCCTACGCTATGATAATCGGAGGGAAACGGGCATGCCAACGAAGCGACAGGTTATGTGGCTCCTATTCGGGTTCGCCCTGGTCACGGTCGGCGTTGCTATGGCCGGCCGATGGAACTCGGGCGGCGTGAAGGAAAGGATCGGTGTCCCGATGAACGGGCGGGTCGAGAAGAAGGATGCGGAGTGGCGCGAGACCTTGACCCCGGAACAGTACCGGGTAACCCGGCACAAGGGCACGGAGCGTGCCTTCACCGGCGCCTACTGGAATACCAAGGACGACGGCGTCTACCGTTGCGTCTGCTGCGGCCAGCCGCTGTTCGACGCGCGGGCCAAGTTCGATTCCGGCACGGGCTGGCCGAGCTTCTGGGAGCCGGTCGCGGAGAACAGTGTGTCTGTTCTCGCCGACAACAGCTGGTTCATGCGGCGAACGGAAGCGACGTGCAGCCGCTGCGACGCTCACCTGGGCCACGTCTTCGAGGACGGGCCGCGGCCAACCGGGCTGCGCTACTGCATCAACTCGGCCGCCTTGCAGTTCGCGGAGCGAGGCGACCAAGACTCCGAGTCCGCGGTACGAGGAAGCCGTGACAACCCCTGACCGGTGCGGGCCTGTGTGAGCTTCCGCCGTCGTTCCTTCTTCCGCTCCTGGGGGGCTGACGCCACCGGCTCGCCTTCGGAGCTCACGGTCCGTCGAAGAAGACCGAAAAGTTGAGCACGATGAAGCCAGAGTTGCCGAGCCTATCCCAATAGACGTTCGACCCTCCCGTGCCACCATCCACGATACCAAAGGCACAAGTCAGATTGTCTACGGCGACCACATTCAAGCCGGAACTGAGCGTGACGGTCAGCTGGTTCTGCACCGTGATGGTGTCCAGGAGCATCGCGGTATTGCCATCGCCCGAGGTAAGGCTCAGGTTTTGCCCCACCGTGCCATTACTGATCATGAACATGGTGCCGCCCGCGCCATTGGTGATGGACAGATTGCCCCCCACCGCGAACGTACTCAGCGTGAAGGTCTTGGTGCCATTGCCCAGGCTCACGGTCAAATCCGCTACCCTCCCCAGCGCGAGATTTTCGGCGTTGGTGACAGACGTAGTGATATTGGTCAGGGAGACGGTCTGGGTGTTGGCGCCGGCAACTACGCTGATGGGACCGGTCACCGTGAGGGCGTTCAGGGTGAGACTAGTGGTACCATCCCCGATCGGGTTCGCGGTCGTCCCCACGTTCACCGAGCAGGCCGTCACGGTGTTGAGGGAGATCTCGCCCCAATTCTTGCCCGCGGCGACGGTGACATCCTTGGCTCCCGAGATGCGCGACAGGGTGAGCGTCGAGGATGGAATGGGCGGGTTCGCCCTCGAGTTGATCACAAGGGTATCGCCCACGTTGACGGCCAGCGAACCGTTGTTGAACGTCAGATCGGACAGCGTGATGCGCTGCGTTCTCTGGGCGCCGATGCCCACGCTCAGGCTCAGAGCCGGGGTCGTCGTGCTGGTGGCAACCGCGATATTGCTCAGCGTGACCGTGTTCGAACCTTTGCCACTCGTGATCGTAGCTTGCCCCAGGGGCGTGCCGATGATGCTGATCGTGTTGGTGCCATCGCCCGCCGTAGCCGACAGAGATCCGATCGATCCCCCGGAGATGCGGATCGCCTCGCTGTTGGTGCCCGGGATGAGGATAGTCGCCGTGCCGATCGTACTCGAGTCCAGCGCGACCGAGCCGGCAGGAGCTGTTGGCAGGGAGACCAAGGAGCCGGCGAAGCTGGTGGTGATGCCGTTCGCGGTGACGGTGGCAAAACTGATCTTATCACTGGCATTCTTATAGGAGACCGAGATAGTGCCCGGGACGCTGATGCCCGAGAAGGTCGCCCTGCACACGCCGGTCCCCAAGGTCACATTGATGTTCGTGACGGAGGTGGAAGCGACTTCGACGAAGTTCATCTCATTGACGCTCGTGCCGCTGCCGGCATCCCCGCTGACGCGGAGCGTGCCGGCACTCGGTGAGGAGACGGTAAACTGGTCGGCCACGGCGTCTCCCGTGATCTGAAGCCGCCCAGCCTGGTCGAGAGCCACGGATACGTTGCCGATATGGACGAGCGAGCTGCTCGCTGGCGACACCGTCAGCGTCAGCGCCGTCGACGTGCTCGCCAGGAAGTTGCTGTCACCGGCGTAGACCGCCGTAACCGAGTGCCTGCCCACGCTCAGGGTCGTGGTCGTGAACGTCGCCGCGCCATTGCGGAGCGAGGCGCTGCCCAGCGTCGTACTGCCCTCGCGGAAGTTCACCGTGCCCGTCGGCGTGCCGGCGCCGGGAGCCACCGCGGCCACGATGACCGTGAGCGTCACCGGCTGGCCGAACACCGTCGTCGTTGCCGTTCCGCTGAGCGTGATCGTTGTGCTGGCTGGGTCTACCGTCTGTGCCAGCGCCGCCGACGTGCTGCCGCTGAAGTTGTCGTCGCCGCCGTAGACGGCCGTGATCGTATGGCTGCCCACCACCAGGTCACTGACGCTGAGCCGGGCCGTGCCGCCGCTCAAGAGCGCGCTGCCCAGGCTCGTGGTCCCATCCAGGAAGGTAACCATCCCGGTAGCGCTGCCCGTGCTTGGCGCCACCGCGGCCACCGTGGCCGTGAACGTCACGCTCTGGCCGAACACCCCCGCCGCGGGCGTCGCCGTCAGCTTCGTCGTGCTCTGGCCACGCAGGATCGTCTGTGTCAGCGCCGCCGACGTGCTCGAGGCAAAGTTGCTATCGCCGCTATAGACCGCACTGAGCGTGTGCGGGCCCGCCGGCAGAACCGGCAGCGTCAACGTCGCTTGTCCAGCGCTAATCGCGCAGCTGCCCACGTCGGCGCCATCGAGCGTAAAACGCACGCTGCCCGTCGGCTGACCCGCACCCGGAGCCACCGCACCCACCGTGGCCACCACCGTGATCGGCTGGCCAAACACCGCGGTCGTCGGGGAGGCTGTCAGCGTCGTCGTCGTCGCCGCCTGATTGACCGTCTGCGTCAGTTCCCCTGAGGTGCTCGGCGCGAAGTTGCCATCGCTGGCGGAATCCGCCGTGATCGCATGGGCGCCGATGGTCAATGCCCCGCTCGTGAGCGTTGCCAGACCCGAAGCATTCAGGGTGCCGAGGCCAAGGGCGTCGCTGCCGCCATCCCCGGCGTAACCCGCCGTAATCAGGTGGCTGCCGACGCTTAGGGTGGCCGTCGTCAGGCTCGCGACACCGCTGGCGGAAAGCAGCGCGGTGCCGAGGTCGATATTGCCATCCCGGAAGTCCACTATGCCCGTGGGCGTGTCGCCATTATTGGCCGTGACCGTGGCCGTGAATGTGACGCTCTGGCCGAAGACCGTCGGGTTGGCGGAGGAGGCGAGGACCGTGGTTGTGACCACAGGGGTGACGCTTTGCGTCAGCGCCGCCGACGTGCTCGAGGCAAAGTTGTTATCGCCGCTGTAGACCGCACTGAGCGTGTGCGTGTCCGCCGCCAGAACCGGCAGCGTCAACGTCGCTTGTCCAGCGCTAATCGCGCAGCTGCCCACGTCGGCGCCATCGAGGGTGAAGTGGACCGTGCCGCTCGGCTGGGCTGCGCTGGGGGTCGTTGCCGTGACGGTAGCCGTCACGGTGACGGGCTGACCAAAGACCGCGGGATTGAGCGACGAGAACAGGGTGAGGGTCGTGTCCACCGGCGTCTCGGTCGGCGTTGGCGCAGCCGGGCTGCCGGTGAACTTGGCGGCGCCGCTGGAGTCCACGGCGATCACCTGGCTGCTGACGCTCAGCCCGGCAGTCGTCGAGCTGGCCTGGCTACCGGTACCCAGCGTGACCGTGCCCAGGTTGGCGGTGCCGGTCGGGCCAGCCGGGGCCGAAGCCGCCGCCTTGACCGTGGCGGGGAAGGCGACGTTCTGACCGAAGACTGACGGCTTGGCCGACGAGACCGCCGTAACCGTCGCCGGCGTGCCGAGCAGCATCAAGCGAACTTGGCCGCCGCTATAGTCGATCCGGAACGTCCGGCCATTGATGGTTTGCTGGCTGCCGGCGGGGAAGTTGCTGAAGGTACCGACGAGCTGCCCCGTCGTACTGCGAAGGATGGTGAAGACACTCCCGGCGGGGAGGCTCGCCGAGGTCAGGTTCACGCGCAGCTGGGCTCGGTCCAGATCGACCGGTCCGTTGACGACGAGCTGGTCAAACGTGCCCGGGGCCGTGCCGTTCAACCGGGTGACGAAAGTCGTGTGCCCCAGGTCGACGTGCCCGGTGGCGGCCAGCCCCCTCACCCTACCCTCT
>JBGQLF010000528.1:0-7085 GCA_041499985.1 Gemmataceae bacterium | reverse complement strand
GATCCATCACCAGCACCAGGCAGCCGAGCCGGGCCCAGATCATGCCCATGTCCTGGAGCTCGCCCTGCGTCTTGGGGTTGTGATGGCTATGACAAATCAGGATGCCCGGCATGGAGGCAGGCAGATTGCGCGGCAGGTACAGGTTGGCGGTGACGAAGAGTCCGGGGCGGCTTTCGAACACCAAATTCTCGATGCGGTAGCCGTCGCCGTCGAGCCGGCGTATCACGCGCACGTGCAGATCGTTCGGCACAGGCGGGAACGACCCCAGCGAGTCACGCAGCGCTTCCAGGCGGGGGGCGCGGTACTTCTCCCAGTCGGCTCGCGTTTGTACCCCTTCCCAGGCCTGGCTCTCCCGCTGGTTAGCAGCCTGAAGACGAGCGCGTGTCTGCCGGGAGAGCATCCGGGCCAGCAGCTCTGCTTGGTCCCTCCGTGCGGGGAAGACGTTGCCCTCCAGCGAACGGACCTGCTGGACCAGCTGCCCACTTGTGGCGTCCTTCTCATCGGCCAGCACGCGCGGCACCGCGCTGCAAAGGATGACGATGGCAGCTGCCAGCACTACTCGACCTCGCAACATGGTCGGCATCAATCCCTTCTTCTCGTGGTGCAGGCGGCCCGCCTGCTTCTTTCCTCGCAGGCGGGCCGCCTGCACCACAAAGGAAGTCGTTCTAGACAAACCGTGTAATCCCCGGCTGGGCCACGGTGGGCATGGCGATCGGCCCCCATTCGTAGCGCGGCGGCGTCAGGTCTTCTTTCGAGTTCATCGCCATGTCCCAGGTGATGAGCTGCCCCGTGTAAGCCGCCATCCGGCCCATGATCGCCAGCAGCGTGCTCCTGGACATGTAGTCGCCGTTGTTGATCGGCTTGCCCGAACGAATGCTGGCGAACAGCGCGTTGTGCTCCTCCTGGTACATTTCGTTCTGCGGTCCGCTGTAAACCCAGTCGCTGGTGGACTTGATGATCAGGCCCCGCCTGCGCTCGGCCAACTCGGCCCGTCCCTTGGTCCCGAACGCGTGGGCGCTCATGTCGTTCTTGCACCCCTGCTGCTGCCGGCATTGGCTAAAGAGCTTCGCCCCATTGGCATACTCGTAGACCACAGCAAAGTGATCGTAAATGTGGCCGTACTCCGGTCCGCTGCGCACTTGCCGGCCGCCCATGCCAAGGGCACGCACCGGGTATTCGTCCTTCATTACCCAGGTGCAGACATCAAGAAAATGCACATGTTGTTCGACATTGAAATCCCCGGACAGCCAGGTGAAGTAGTACCAGTTGCGCATCTGCCAGTGCATATCGGTCCAGTCGGGCTGGCGGGGCTTCATCCAGATCGAGCCGCGGTAGTCGTTGGCCTGAAGCACGGTCACGTCGCCGATGGCCCCCTGCTGGATGCGCTGTACCGTCTCGCGGAAGCCGTTGTCAAAGCGCAGGCACAGACCGGAGACAATGGAGAGGTTTTTCTTCTTGGCCTCTTCGCAGGTCGCCAACACGGAGCGCACGCCGGGCGCATCCACGGCGACCGGTTTCTCCGCAAAAACGTGTTTGCCGGCGTCGACGGCGGCCTTGAGATGGAGCGGGCGGAACCCCGGCGGCGTGCACAGCAAAACAACATCGCAACAGGAAATCACCTGCTTATAGGCATCGAAGCCGACGAAGCAGTTTTCGGGCTTGACGGCGATCTTGGCCGCAATCGCTTCGTCCTTGCGGAGCGTGGCCAGGCTTAACTCGAGCCGATCCGCAAACGCATCGCCCAGGGCGACGAGCTGGACATTGCGGTCGGCGTTCAAGGCCTGGGTAGCGGCTCCGGTGCCGCGGCCCCCGCAGCCGATTAGACCGATCCGCAGCAGATCGCTGCCCGCGGCGTAAGCATTGGCGGCAACGCTCAGCGGGCCAGCCCAGGCCCCGGCGACCGCCGCCGTGGCCGAGGTCTTGAGAAAGTCCCGCCGCGAGGCGACCGGGGAGTCCACAGACGGAGTATTCGGAGTCATGGCTGGCCCTCTCCACGCTTCAGGGGATGCAATTCGAATCGACGAAAGAAGATCTCGAACCCTTCGGATTGTAGCAGGATTTTGCCCGCCGGCACAAAGACGTCGGAACAGGCATTGACGACGATGCCATTGACGAGGACGGTGATCTGCTTCCCTGCGCAAATGCACTCGACTTTGGTCCATTCACCGAGCGGACTCTCGACATCGTACTTGCCGCGGGTGTCGAGCAGTTCCTTGAAATCAGGGTCGTGCTGCGACCACCACAGTTGGCCTTTCGGGAAGACCCGGCGTTCCCCGCCTTTTTGCCACCGCGGCCGTTTGTCGGGACCCAACACAACCTCACTCGCGAGTGTGACCGGAATGACCGCTCCCTTGGCGTCCTGACCGCGAATGACGATCAGGTCGCCGACGCAGCCTTGCGCCAGCTGACACTCGATCGAGGACATCCAGGTGCCATTGGCGCCGCCATCGGGACCGACCGCATGCAGAAGAATCCCGGAATTGCGGACATACTTGCCGCCGTCGGTGCGCTTGCCCCACTTGTATTCCACGATCACGTGGTAGTCCTGATACGCTTTCTCCGTCGCCACATAGCCGTTGCTCGTGCCCGAGACATGGATCATGCCGTCGTGGACCGTGAAGACCTTATTGGGGTCTTCTCGCTTCGTATCCTTGAGCCAGGTGGTGAGACCGGTCAAGTCCTTGCCGTTGAAAAGCGAGAGCACCGCCTGGGGACGGATCGGCTCCGGTTCGCTCCCGGCACAGGGGATAGCGTTCAACCCCAGGGTCAGGGTTACCAGAACAGTCAGCCAAGAGCGATGTCGCATGGCCCTCTCCCTACGGAAACGTGAAGCAGGTCGGTGTGGCGCAGCCAGTGCGGTGCCTATCGTACACCAGGTCTCCACGACTTGGCCAGCAACTTGGCGTTATCACAAACGGATTGTAAATTTGTCAATCATCGGGCACTGGAAGGCCCCGGTTGGCAGTACGACCACTCATGTGTCGTCAAGATTGCTTGAGCCCATTGCCCTGGAGCACTTCTTCGAGCACGTCCAAGGTAGACTGTTTGGCCGCCCAAGATCGGAGGTAATCAAGGTCGAGTTTTCCTGATTGAACTACCGCAATGCCTGCGGCATCCCTGAGTTGGCGCTCCGAGGGCGTGATCTTATGCCAGACCAGCTTATGGAGCAGCACGTCTTCCGGAGAGCCAATGTAGGCCTCCACGCCTGGCAACAGTTCCACTTTCTGGCGTCGGATTAACATACTCTGGCTAAAGGGATCGTCTGGGGAGATCCATAGGTCGGCCTTGAGACCACTGCTTGTATCGAGCACATTAAACATGCTCCTGGAGAGCAGCGCCTGGCGCACGGCCTTCTCGCTGACATAGTACGCATCGGCGAAAGCCTCCACCACTTGGGTGACCGCAGCGGCGTGTAGCACCACCAACACATCGACATCGTGAGTGAGCCGGGGCACGCCCCAATAATTGCTAGCAATGGACCCGGTGATGGCATAAGTCAGGCCCATGCGCTGCAACCGCTTCACCAGATCTTCAAGGAATTCCTGCTCCAAGTCGGAATCTCCGAGTTACTTCTTCTTCCACCTGCCGTTCATCCCAGTCTGGGTGCTGGTGGCGCACTCCGCCACGAACCAGCGCACGAGCGAGTTCGTAGAGCCGAAGACCGATTTGCAGACGCTGTTGCCCCGTCATGCCACGATAGATTTCGATCTGTTTCCGCAACCCTTCTTCCGGAGTCATCTCTGGCCCCCCTGAACACAACCGCCGGACGGGAGCACCACTCGCCTAGCCCGGGCGCGGCGGCAACTGATCGAAGTATTGCAAAAATCCCTTATTCAGCCAACCCCCGCCGTCGATCGTCAGGTTCGCTCCGGTGATATAGCCGGCGTAGTCGGAGACCAGATAGGCCGCGGCATCGGCGATGTCCGTCACCGTGCCAAAGCGCCCCAGCGGAATCTGCTTGCTGATCTCCTCAATTAAGTTGCCGCTGCCGAACAGCTGCCGGGTCGTGTTCTCGGTGGCGATCGGCCCGGGCGCAATGGCGTTGACGCGGATCTTGTACGGCGCCCACTCCACAGCCAGGCTCTGCGTCAGATTCAGGACCGCTGCCTTCGCCGCGGCCGAGGGGACGGTACCGGGTCCGCCGGTCCAGGCATACGTCGCGATGATATTCAGGATGTTGCCGCCGCGTTCCTGGGCGACCATCTCTTTCGCCGCCGCCTGACTGCAAAACCACGTCCCATTCAAGACAATGCCGACGACCGCATTCCAGCCGTTGGGTGACAGGTCCAGCGCCTTGGCGATGAAGTTGCCAGCGGCATTATTGACCAGGATATCGACACTGCCAAAGTGTTCTTTGGTGCGCGCGACCATGTGCTGCACCTGAGCCACGTCGCGCACATCGGTCGGCACGACCAACACGTCGCCACCCTGGGCCGTCATCTCGGCGGTGGCCTGTTCCAGGACCTCCTTTTTGCGGCTGGCAAGGACCACCTTGGCCCCGAGCTGGCAAAAGCGCTGCGCCATGGCCTTGCCAATGCCGGTGCCACCGCCGGTAATGATCGCCACACGATCGCGGAGGGAATCTGCTGACAGCATCCTCAACCGCCTTTCCTGTACGCGCCTCGAGCAGGACCACAAAGGAATGAGGCTCCCCAGCACAGCTGCCTGGGGAGCCTCGTTATCCGCACCTCCATCGCTCTTGGTTCAAGAATTCCTTATTGTACACTACTTTGCCGCCGGCGCCAGGTGTAGCCGACCAGGCTAACTAAGCCAATTCCCAGCGAAACCAGGCTGGCAGGCTCCGGGACGACACCGGCGGCGGCGGTAAAGTAAAATGGATCGATGTAGCCCGTCGTATTGATCCCACCGCTGTTGACATTGCCCCGAGCGGCAAAGGTTCCGTACACGTTGTTGCCCAGTGCGATCAGGTACTGGTAATCGCCCAGGATGCGGTTGCTAGTTCCGGTGTTCGGGTCGCCAGGATTAAACGGAGCGGTGTAGCTGTAGAGCACCTGATCGCTGAAAGTCTGGCCGAGGTCCGTCGAAGTGGCCAGGTGAATCTGAAAGGTACCGCCCGGTGTTAGGGGATTCCCATTGGCGCCAATGTAGCTTTGGTATTGCGCGAACACGGTCCCGTTGTCGGTCACTGCGACCGACGGCAGCGCAGCCCTTTGGCCAGGGACGGAGAAGAGGACGGAACCGGATCCCAGGAGGCCGGTGGGGCCGCTGGGGTGAAATTCCTCCATGTACAGCCGGTCCACGCCGCTGCCATCCAGTTTGCCGTAAACCGTATAAATGTGATTCCCCATCCCATCGGACGCAATGGCCGTGGTGTTGCCGCGCAACTCGTCGACGCCGCCGAACCAGGTCGCTTTGGTACTGTCGATCTGGTGTGAGCTGCCGCTATCGATCAGAATGCCGCCGGGAGTGGCCGTGTCGTTGGTATGGTCCCAGCTCACACCGCTGGCGGGGAAGTGGTAGCTATTCAGCCGGTAGGTTACGGATTGCAGACCCGTACTGACCGTGCCCGTGCCGATGCCGAAGATGCTGTAGGCGTTGCCATTGCTGTCGGTGGCCACGCGCGTCCCGGGGTTGGTGGTGGAACCGATGGGGCCGCCCCGGCTGATGGGTAGGTCGTCGGTAGTCAGGAAGGTCAACCCGTTGTTGTCCGACCGCGCCACTCGCTCCTCGACGCCGCTGGTGAAGTTATCGTAGCCGATGTAAACGTGCGTGGCGGCGCCGGTGCCGCTCAGGGCTATCCACGGCTGATCGGCGTTGTTGATGCCGACGTGGTTGACGGTCCCAGGCGTCCACGACCAATCACCCACCGGGCGGCCGTTCAAATTGTCCTTATTGGGATCCGACGTCATCCCGTGATAGACGTTGAGGAGATTGTTGGTGGGCTGGGGGCTGCTGCCCAGAACAGCCGCGTGGAGGTTCCCCAGGCTATCGTAGGCAAAGTTCCAGTCCCTGGGCACAAGAACGCTGCCCCCCACCGGAGAAGTGACCGGCTCCCGAAACACCCAGCTGGAACCCCCGTTCGTCGAGTACCAGATCGACGCACCGGGCTGCGTACCCCCAGTTGTGCCGTACGCAAAGCTGGAGACAACGATCTTGGTAGGATCGAGTGGGTTGACCGCGATGGACGGCTCGTTGCCCCAGTCCTTGTAGTTTGTCACAGGACCAATGAAGGAACTAAAATCCGATGGCAGCAGATTGCCGACCACGTCAACGACGGGCGGGGGTGCGGCCTGAAGCCGTTCTGCACTCCACGAAGTGTAAGCTCCAACCGCTGCCAGCAAAGCACCCAGCCACCAGTAAGCCTTTCGACTCATTTAAGACCCCTTTTACGTTTGTAGAGTTGTTTTCCCAATCGAATGGCCACCCACCACCGCGTGACTGGCCATCGCTCCCGATCCAACGACATCCCCCACCAGTGAGGGATAAAAAGAATGACCGATGTCGCTCGCGATTTCGAAACCGGACATGGATATCGGATAGAACCTTGTGGAAGCACTTCTTGTGCCATCGGCGTGTCCGTCACAAAGCCCTTTCCTGCCGATGGTTCTAAGTCCTGAAGCTAAGGGCACTTGAATCCTGCCCGATTCGTGCAGCAGCGTACTCGCTCGGCAGGAAGCGGCACAAAAAGGGAATTGAGTGTTAACGTGTTTTAGCGTTCATATGTAAACCCTGTTAACTGAAGTGAACACCAACACGCCCACGCGTTCCCAGCGGCGCTGGGTTCCCTCTGGGACCTTTTCTTCACCGCTTTGCTCCAGGGATCATTTCCTCAGGGAACGTATCGGTGCGCGGCGCGCACGCAGAGACCGGAACCGCGCTCTGCCAAAGCGGACCAGCCAGGCCGGATTATTGTGCGAGCATAACAGGATCGCGAATGGACGGAGTCAGGGCATGTGGCCCGCCGGAACGTTCGCTAATTCTTGCTACATAAGAGAGCTACGGACGTGACTTGGGCGGTTCTTGCAACTTTCCACGTCTCCAGGCAGCCTCCGGGGGTTCCTCTTTCAAAACAACGACCCGATCAGGAGCTAGACCAGTGAAGGGCCGTACATAGAAAAAGGGAG
>JBGQLF010000527.1:0-7088 GCA_041499985.1 Gemmataceae bacterium | reverse complement strand
TGCGCACGACTTGAAGGAAGCGGCGCTGCGGCGGCGGCTGCCCCGCTGGCTGCGCCGTCACGCGCTAGGTCCCCTCGCCGATGTGTGGCCCAAGGCCGACTGGTTGCCGCGGCCGTTGCGGGCCAAGACGCTGCTGACCAACCTGGCGCTGGATGCCGGGGCTGCTTATGCCAACACGCTGGCGCTGTGTCGTCGGCCCTTGCGGCGACAGCTGTTGGCCGCGGACCTGGTAGCCGAGCTGAACGGGTACGATCCCGAACAGATCGTGCGCGATCGCCACGCCCTGGCTCCGGCGGAGGACGCCCTGGGAGGCATGCTCGCCGCCGACGTAGCCATCGTCTTGCCCGATGATTTCCTGGTCAAGGTTGATCGGGCGAGCATGGCCAATGGCTTGGAAGTCCGGCCGCCGCTGCTCGATCATGAGCTGTTGGAACTCGCCGCCCGGATTCCTTCGCGGTGGAAAATCCACCAAGGGGAGACCAAGTGGATCCTGAAGCAGGCCTATCGGCACGAGCTGCCCGAGAGCATCCTGGGGCGGCGCAAGCATGGCTTTGATATCCCGATCGACGCCTGGCTGCGCGGCCCGTTACGGGACATGTTCGAATCGGCCGTGTTGACGCGGCAGACCCCGGTCAGCGCTTTGGTGGACCAGGCGACCGTGCGCAAGATCTACCGTGCCCACCTTGCCGGAACGAGCCGGCATGGCAATGTCCTCTGGAGCCTGCTGATGTTGGCGCGCTGGGCGGAACGCTACTGCTAACGCACGCACTGCAAGCTCTCCGTCACACCCTGAACATGCCATGCCCCACCAGCCGCTGCGCCTACAGGAAACCGGACAAGGACCGCCACAGCAAGGCGCCGAGCTCGATCGTTCCACGTTGCACGTACCCCTGTTGATCGAACGGACAGCGCCAGCGCTCGCGCCGGAACCGATCACGGTTGGCTTTCCCTTTCCGCGTGGTGCGCTACGAGACACGGAGTCCCTCGTGTTGCTCGACTCGGAGGGGCGCGCGATTCCGCTACAGACCACGCCGCTGGCCCGATGGACGGATAGCAGCGTCAAGTGGTTGCTGACAGATTTTATCCTCGATCCGTGCATTCCGAGATCGAGCACCTGGCAGCTACTGCAAGCCTCGGCAACCGCAGAGAGACCGTGCGCCGAGTCGCTGCGTGTGCAGGAAGCGAACGGCGTGATCGAAGTTGCAACCGGCCAGCTGCGGTTCCGATGGCTGCAAGTCGCTCTGTCCTTCTTTCCGCAGGCGGTGCTCGAAGGGCAGGACTTCCTGGACAGGGCCGCCACGCGTTTGCGACTCCGCGATGCGCACGGCCGCGTCGGCAGAACGAAGGTCCAGGGCGTGGTGCTCGAAACGACTGGTCCGCTCCGGACCACGGTGCGGATCCAGGGAGTCTTTGCCGGGCGCGGGCGCTGCCGCTTTGTGGCCCGCTTCTGCTTCTTTGCCGGCACCGGACTGGTCCGCTTGCGCTTGACCGTGCACAACCCGAACCGCGCCCACCACCCCGGCGGCCTGTGGGACCTTGGTGATCCAGGATCGATCTTCT
Source organism: Gemmataceae bacterium (assembly GCA_041499985.1). Classification (GTDB taxonomy): domain Bacteria; phylum Planctomycetota; class Planctomycetia; order Gemmatales; family Gemmataceae; genus JBGQLF01. Next base: position 5,528 of record JBGQLF010000527.1, on the reverse strand, counting down.
TTCAGGATCTGTCGCTGGAACTGGGGCTCGCAGGTGCGGAAGCGCCTGGCCTCCGCTGGAGTGAAGAACCCGAGCACGAACACGAGAGCGCCGGTGCCGGGCCCCTGGAGATTTACCAGGATTCGAGCGGAGGGGAGCAGTGGCAGAGCAAGAACCATGTGAACCGATTCGGTCAGGTGCCCTGCACGTTCCGCGGCTATCGAGTGCGGCACGGTGGCAACGAAGTGTTGGGCCTGCGCGCCAATCCGGTCGTTTCCCTCCAACTGGATAGGAGGACGTTGACCGCGGCCCTGCCCGAGTTCTGGCAGCAATTCCCCAAGGCCCTGGAGGCAGAGGGCCGTCTCCTACGGGTCCGCCTGTTTCCGCAGCAGTTCAACGACCTTTTCGAACTCCAAGGTGGGGAGCAGAAAACCCATACGTTGTGGCTCCATTTCGGCGGGGAGTCCCAGCTCGCGACAGCCGTGCTCAGCTGGGTGCATCAGCCAGCACGCGTGCATGCTTCCCCGAGTTGGTACGCGGACTCGGGTGCCATCCCATGCTTGGTTCCCGCCGCGACCGAGCCGGGCGACCGGTTGGAGACCCTGTTGGCGGAAGTTGTGGAAGGGCCCCAGAGTTTCTCCGCGCGGCGGGAAGTCATTGATGAATACGGCTGGCGCAATTATGGAGATGTCTATGCGGACCATGAGGCGGCCTATTACATAGGCCCCCCGCCGGTCATTTCACACTACAACAATCAATACGATGTGATTCATGGTACGCTTCTGCAATATTTCCGAACCGGTAAGACTGGCTGGTTCGACCTAGGTGACGCCCTGGCGCGCCATGTGATCGACATCGATATTTATCACACCGACCAGGACAGGGCAGCCTACAACGGAGGGTTTTTCTGGCTCACCGACCATTACAAGGACGCCGCCACGTGTACCCACCGGACCTATTCACGCGCCCACCGTCCTCCTTGGGGAGCGTCCTACGGCGGCGGGCCGGCTAGTGCACATAATTTTACTACAGGGCTCCTGCATTACTACTACCTGGTCGGCGACCCAGCTGCGCGAGAAGCCGTACTTGGCCTGGCGGACTGGGTTGTGCGCATGGACGACGGCGGCCAGAATCTCCTCGGCATCCTGGACGACGCACCGACGGGGTTGGCCAGTTTCACTGTTTCTCTGGATTATCACGGGCCGGGACGAGGCTGTGCCAATTCGGTGAATACGCTCCTGGATGCCTGGCTGCTGAGCGAACGCCGTGCCTACCTGGAAAACGCGGAACGGTTCCTGCGCCGCTCGATTCATCCGGCGGATGATTTGGCCAGCCGCGATCTGCTCAACGTTGAGAAACGCTGGTCGTATACGATGTTTCTGTCGGTCGTGGCCCGCTATCTCGGGCTGAAGGGGGAGGCCGGCGACCTGGATGCGACCTATGCCTATGCGCGTGCCAGTTTGCTGCACTATGCCCGCTGGATGCTGGCCCATGAACAGCCTTATTTCGACCATCCCGAAAACCTCGAATTCCCAACGGAGACCTGGGCGGCCCAGGAATTCCGCAAGGCCAATGTGTTGCGGTTGGCGGCCGCACATGCCGAGGAACCCTTGCGTGCCCGGCTGCTGGCCCGGGGGGAAGAATTGGCCCAGCGCGCCTGGTATGACTTGCTTCGCTTCGAATCGCGCACCGTGGCTCGCGCCATCGCCATCCTGTTGGTGGAGGGCACGCGGGATGCCTTCCTCCGAAGCGCCGAACCGGAGCGCGCACCGGCCTCGTTTACAGAGTATGATTTCGGGGAACCCGAGACTTTCGTTCCCCAGCGACAGCGGATTCGGACTCAGCTGAAAACGGCACACGGTTTATGGCGTGCGCTTACCCTGTTGGCTGACCCGCGCTGTTGGCGCCGGCTCAGCACGGCTGTATACCCCCGGTGAGCGTGCCCGTTGTTCCGCCAGGAACGGTTTCGCTTATGGCATTAATAATCTTCTGGAAACGAATGATCTCTGGCTCTGCCGTTTTTGGGTGCGTAGAACGGAATTCATTCCGTTCGGGCGCGTTGCGAACGGAATGAATTCCGTTCTACGTTGCGGACTCCGCACCTGAAAACGGAAGAGCCTGATCTCTTAATGTGGCCGGGGCTCTAGCAACCTGAGGATTATTGGTCGAACGCAACCATTGATGAGCTACAATACCAACGGGAAGAGCCATCCAATGACGACGATTCAGACACCAGAAAAAACGCCGTCGGCCCCGGTCGCTCCGCGCGGCACTGCTGCGGAGTCGGCGGGCTCGAGCAAGCCGCCGTCGGCGCTGGCGGCGCTGAAGGCGTATGCCTCGATTGCGCGGCCTGATCATTGGTTCAAGAATGTCTTCATGGCCCTGGGAGTGCTGCTCGCTTATTTCTACCACCCCGAATTACTCCAGCAGAATACACTCATCCAGATCCTTTGGGCCGTGGCGACGACCTGCTTGATTGCCTCCAGCAATTATGTTCTCAACGAAATTCTGGATGCCCCGACGGATCGCAGTCATCCGGTCAAGCGCAATCGGCCCATTCCGGCGGGTCAGGTCCAGCTGTCCGTGGCTTATGTGGAATGGATCCTCCTGGGGGCCCTCGGGCTGATCCTGGCCCGGGCTCTGAACTGGCCATTCTTTTGTTCGGGACTTTTCTTGTTGGTCATGGGGCTGATCTACAATGTGCCGCCTGTGCGCTCCAAGGAGTTACCGTACGTGGACGTGGTGTCGGAGTCGATCAACAACCCGATCCGGCTGCTGTTAGGTTGGTTTGCTATCGCTCCCGCCGAGTTCCCTCCGGTCTCGCTTCTGATCGCTTACTGGATGATCGGGGCCTTTTTCATGGCCAGCAAGCGCTTCGCCGAATATCGTTCCATTGCCGACCCCGTGCGCGCCGGTGCCTACCGCAGTTCGTTCCGGCATTATAACGAGCAGAAACTGCTCATCAGCATGTTCTTTTACACGACGGCGTTCGCGCTCTTCCTGGGCGTGTTCATTATTCGCTATCATCTGGAGCTGATTCTTATCGTTCCACTCATTGCCGGCTTTGTCAGCTATTATCTGCATATCTCCTTCAAGCAAGAGAGCGCAGCCCAGAATCCCGAGCGGCTGTACCGCGAAAAGGGCTTGATGATCTACCTGGTCCTTTGTGTGTTGGCCTTCTTCGGGCTGATGTTTGTCCACATCCCCGCGCTTTATGACTTGTTCAATGTGCCGCCCTCGGCGGTGTCTCCGTTGTGGAAGTTCTGACGCCAGGCGGAGATGGCAGAACGTTTCTCGGTGCAGACAGAAGGTGAGACCAAGTGGATCCCTTCCGCGCGAGGAGAGTGAGCGTGGCAATCGCGATTCCAACGACGAGCAGCAGTGCTCCACCGGCAGCTCCCGTGACCGTTGCCAACACGAACAGTTCCTGGGTCAAGAAGCTCTTGCCGGTGGTGCTTATTCTGCTGGCGGGCATGTGCTTCCGCCTCGGCGTCTGGCTCTGGCACCAGGGGCAGCCGATCCACATTCACGATGAGGGTGACTACAACACGTTGGCCTTGAGCCTGGTCCAACGCGGTGAATTCGCCTTCTTTCCGGGAATACCCGCGACGCTCCGCCCTCCGCTTTATCCGGCGCTCGTTGCCGCCGTGTACGCACTGACCGGCCCGGAGAACTTCCAGGCGGTCCGCTTGGTGCAGGTGGTGCTCAGCCTGGGCACGGCGGTCCTCTTGTACTTCCTCGGCTGTCGGGTTTACTCACACCGGACCGGGCTATGGCTGTGCGGTTTCTATTGTTTCTATCCTTCCCTGGTAGAGTACAACCAGCTGCTCTTAACGGAGGTGCTCTTCACCTTTCTGTTGTGCGCAGCCATCTATACACTGGTGGTTGCCTTCCAGCAGGAATCGATCCGATACCTCTGGTTGGTGGGCGTGCTGCTCGGGCTCGGCGCGCTGACCCGAAGTGTGTTGTGGCTCTTCCCACCCTTTGCCGCCCTCCTCATCCTCGTCGGACTGAAAACCAACTTGAAAGTACGCCTGCTCGGGGTCGCCTCGCTGTGTCTGGCCTTTGCCGTGATCATTGCTCCCTGGGCGATACGGAATACCCTGTTGGAAAAGACCTTCATTCCGATCGATACCATGGGTGGCCGAAACTTCATGATGGGGAACTACCGCTTCACGCCTTTGTACCGGTCCTGGGATGCGATTTCGTTGTCGGGACCGCAATACTGGTATGGGGAATTGCTCACCACCCATCCGGAAGCAGCGGCGGCGACGCAAGGCCAGCGGGACAAGCTGGCCCTTCAGCATGGCCTCCAGTTTGTCCGCGAAAACCCGGGACTGACCCTGAAGCGGGACCTGGTTAAGTTCCTCGATTTTTGGGGATTGGAGCGGGAACTGGTAGCGGGAGCCATGCGCGGGTATTTCGGTCCTCTTCCCAAGCCGATTCTGATACTGCTGGCCCTTCTGATCGTGGGCAGTTATGCCGGTGCCATGATTCTTGGGATTTTCGGCATCGTCTTGGTCCCGCCGATGGATCGACGCCTTCATGCGTTACTGCTGCTGGTCATTGGCTTCGTTTGTCTCTTGCATGTAGTCGTTTTTGCTCATTCTCGTTATCACCTCCCGATCATGCCTCTCGTGTTACTCTATGCGGCCCAAGGCTGGCTGCACGTGCGGGACATCTGGCGGCAGCGGCGGCACTGGTCCTTCTGGCTGGCTGGGGTGCTCACCGTGGCCCTGGTGCTGGGATGGATCTATCAATCCGTAGTCGTGGATCTGGATCAGGTTGTGAACCTCGTAGAGTCCACTACGTAGACGAATGTCTTTCGGAATGCAGAGGAGCGCTGTGACATGCCTGGTATTTGTGGCCTGCTCAATAACACACCGCATCTGGATATCGCGGCTTTGCACGGCGAGATGGTCAGCCGGCTGAAGCATTATTCCTGGTACGTGCACCATCATCACATTGACATCGCTGCCGGAATCGCCGTCGGGCGGGTTTCCTTGGGCTTTATCAATACAGCCCCTCAACCGGCCTATAATGAGGACAAATCCTTCTTGGCCGTGATGGAAGGAGAAGTGTACGACTACGAGGAACAGCGGAGGGCCCTGGCGGCCGCGGGCCACCAGTTCCAGAGCACCAGCCATGCGGAGCTGCTGCTGCACGGCTACGAGAGCGCCGGCAGGAGCTTTTTTCGTGGGCTGCACGGCAGCTTCACAGCTGCTCTGTATGATCTCAAGAACCGCCGCTTGATCCTGGTCAATGATCGCTTTGGCATGAAGCCGCTCTATTACACCCAAGCCCCGGGTCGGTTGCTGTTCGCTCCTTCCATCAAGGCGCTTCTGGCCGATCCGGAAGTGTCGCGCCAACGGAACCCGCGGGTCGACCACGTGAGCATCCGCTCGTCGTGGTGACACGCGCGGCCTTCCTGGTGGTCGATGACCCGCATCGAGCCCTTGTTGGGGGCGACCAACCGGAAGCAGGCCGTGATGTTGCCGTTCATGTTGTCGGGGATGGTCGCCCAGGCGAATCCGCCGACCACGACCGCG
>JBGQLF010000526.1:0-7097 GCA_041499985.1 Gemmataceae bacterium | reverse complement strand
GCCTTGTAGCCACGTAGCCACCGGGTATAATTCCAGCTACTGGCCTTCTGCGTGTGCCAAGGCCGTATGGGTTCTTGCACCTACTGCTGCACAACACCGCTGACCCCACAGCGCAGCCAACGGGGCACCTTGGGTCACGCCAAGGAACCGAACCGAAGAATGACCTCTTGATCAACGCGTCCCCCGCCGCCGTGCCCGAACCGGCCAGCCTCACCCTGTTGGGTCTGGGTGCGCTGAGCCTGGCCGGCTACGCCTGGCGGCGTCGGCGGCAGGTCGCGGGCGGGTAAGTTAGCTCTCGTGTCCCTCTGCGGAACGTGCGGAGGTCTCGGTGCGTCAGCTGTTCTCGACCGCCGCCTGGATGGCACCGCGGAAAGCATCCAGCGAGGGCGTCCGGACGGCAGCGATAAACCAGTCCGACAGCACCTTCAGGTCCGTCGTCTGCTCGATCCGCTGGGCCAGGTCCGCGGGCACCTCGGTCTGAAAACGCTCGCGCAAGACCAGCAGCAGGCTGCAGCGCCGTCCTTTCAGTTGACCCTCACGGTAGCCCGCCATCTTCCACTCCCGAATCACTTCCGATTGCCACATGTGCAACGCCTCCAAAGGGGTAAAAGGCGACGCAGTTCAAATCCAGTCGAAAGGAGGTGCGTCGCCTTTATCGGCGTCACTGGATGGCACTGCGGAAGGCATCCAGCGACGGTGCCCGGAGGGCGGCGGTCAACCAGTTCGACAGCACCTCCAGGTCCGTCGTCTGCTCGATCCGCTGGGCCAGGTCCGTGGGCACCTCCGTCTGGAAGCGCTCGCGCAAAACCAGCAGCAGGTCGCCATGCTTTTCCTCCAGGCGCCCCTCGCGCCGGCCCGCCGTCTTCCACTCCCGAATCACTTCCGATTGCCACATGTCGAACCCCTCCAAGGCCTGCTTCCAGACCGGTAAACGGCCGGCGCTTTCCGCAAACACCAGCGCCAATCCCGGGTAATCCGTCCGCCGCTGCACATTCGGCTCCGCCGCCGCCAGACGCACCCACTCGGCGACCACGGCCGCCTCGGCGCCTTCCGCCATCAGCGGCACCCACGGCAAGATACTCCGGCCCAGTTCGCCACGGCCGATCCGCTCCAGCGTTGCCACGGCCGACTGCCGGGCCAGGCTCATCACGCGCACCGTCACGTCCAGGCCCACGTCAGTGCCCGGCAAGCGCATGCGCAACTTCAGGTCCTGCTTGCGGCCACGCAGGAAGAGGACCACTGCCGCCACCTGATACCGATCGCGCCGGTGCGGACCGTGCCGCAGCTTGCGCAGTAGACGGACTTCGTACTCCAACACCCGCTCCAGGATCGACGCGCTCTGCCGAGCCTCCGCCTCCAGCACCAGCGCCCACGGCGCCGAGCGGCCGGCGCGGCTGACGAGCTCGGCCACCGTGTCGCAGCGCCGCCCGGGCTCGCCGGGGAAAGCGATCGTTTCCGTGTCCAGCCAGCGCGCGAAGTCCAGGTCGGCATCCAGGTCGGGCAACAGCCAGCCAATCGCCTCGGCCGGAACGATCTTCAGGGCGTATCGTGCTGTCTAGTCCAATTCAGCCACGGACCTGCCTCCCGGTGGAGATATCATCCGACCGCGACGCCTCCTGGGGCGAGTTTAACAAAGGCCCTCCCGGGACCATAGTCCGATCGCCCTGTCGGAGCGCCGGGATTGCTGGCACGCACTCTGCACGTCGAGATCGGTTAGGGCAAGATATTCGGCCAGCAGAGGCGGCTTGATGCGGACACCCGGGAACATGGGTAACTTCTCCAGGATGAGCTAAGTTCCGGACGGATTCACTCGCAAAACAGGGGTAGGCGGCGTGCGGCTCGCTCGGTATACCGGGCAAGCCGCTGTTGCCGGTGCGGATCCGTCTGGCCGAGCAAGTGGTCCTCGACTTCGGTGCGGGCGCCGTGCCAGTACAGGCCAAGGCCAACCAGGGGAAGCAAGTCCGGCTGCCCATTCGTGAGCTACAGTTCAGGCGGACAGTTCGTTTGAACGGCAAGTGCGGTACTTCAGCAAGCGGAAATGTTATCATGAAGGTATCGAATTCAACCGTCCTGGTCACTGCCGACAGCACCGAAGCGTATAGTCCGGTCCTCACCGAGGCGCCCGATGTGTCGGTGGTCGTGCCGACGTACTGTGAAGCAGCTAACTTGCCCATCCTGATCCCCCGCATTCAAGGGGCTCTGGCCGCTGCCGGCTTGGCGGGCGAGATTATAATTGTGGATGATAACAGTCCCGATGAGACCGCGGCGATCTGCAAGAACCTCGCACTCACCTATCCGATACGCTTCCACCTCCGCTACCACGAACGTGGGCTCGCGAGCGCCGTCCTCGCGGGAACCCGCCTGGCCACTGCCCCGGTTGTCGTTGTCATGGATGCCGATCTGTCACATCCGCCCGAGAAGATCCCGGAGCTCGTGGCCGCACTGGACAATCCGAAGGTCGATTTTGTCATCGGCAGCCGCTATGTCTCCGGTGCGGCCACCGATGAAAGATGGGGTGTTTTTCGGTGGTTGAACTCCAAGGTGGCGACGTTGCTCGCACGGCCCTTTACTGCCGCCAAGGATCCGATGGCTGGATTCTTCGCACTGCGGCAAAGCACTCTCCAGAAGGCAGCGCCGCTCGACCCCATTGGCTACAAGATCGGCCTGGAGCTTCTGGTCAAGTGTGGCTGCCGTACGATCCAGGAAATCCCCATCACGTTCAACGATCGCCTGCACGGCAAAAGCAAGCTCACCTGGAAGGAACAGATCAATTACCTCCGTCATCTGAAAAGGCTCTTCGAGTACAAGGCCGGCCGGCTCGCCTGTATCCTTCAGTTCGCCGTTGTGGGCCTTTCGGGCATGGTCGTCGATCTACTTTCCTTCGCGCTGGTCCAGTGCGTCCTGCCGCTCGCCTTTGCCCGCGCGGTGTCTATCTGGATCGCCATGACCTGGAATTACTATCTGAATCGGCAACTTACGTTTTCCCACGCCCGTAGTGCTTCCGTGTGGCGCCAGTACTTGCTCTTCTGTGGCAGCTGCCTGGCCGGGGCCGTTGCCAACTGGTCGATCAGTGTTACCCTGTGTACCCTGAGTGCGTTCTTTGCACAGGTTCCGATCGTAGCCGCCATCATCGGCGTGGGGACAGGCTTTGTCTTCAACTATTTCCTCAGCCTCGCTCTGGTATTTCGCCCGCGCGAACAGGAACCCGTGCGTATCCACAGCGATCACTGAAAACAACCGCGGGCCGAGAACACAGAACCGAGCGCTCGCAAAGGCGCTCGGTTCTGTGTTCTCGGCTGGGTGGCACGCCCTGAGTCTTCGAAGGGCGTGTTTGCCGAAGCTCCACGCCCTTCGAAGACTCAGGGCGTGCCACCCAGTTGCTCACATACCACTGTCACTGTCCAAGTTATTCTTGCGCGGTTCCTAACTGTGGAGGAGACGGTAATCCAGGTGGCCGATTCGGTCCTGCCCCGGCGCGGGCAGCGCGGACCTCTGTCCCCAGTTCGTTGGCCCCTCCTCCAGGCTTCGAAGGAGTTCCTGGACCTCGCTCTGTAACCGCCGGCTCTCTTCCCAGGTCTGTTGCACACAGGCGTCGTCGGCTGCCGCAACATGAACTTCCGCATAATCGTCGATAATCCGGGGTCCCCGCTCGTCGTCCTTGGCCTTGGAGCGCTCCACCTCACGGGCAATCTTCTCCAGCATGGGCGGCAGCTGACGCAACGCCTCGACCACGTCGGTCAGCCCTAGCTCCCGCACTACAATCTGGCGTTGGTGTTCCCACGGCTGTTCCGCGCTGGGGAGCACGAGCAAGCGCTCGAGTGAGGCGTGTTGACCTTGGCGCCAGGCCTCCTGCACACGTTCCTTCAATCCCAGCAAGGCGTAGTAGCCGATGAAATAGCGATACGCCGCCAGCGCCGCGCGGCGATGCTTCTCGAGGAGATAATTCTTTCCAAGACCTTTTATATCCCTATACGTATACAGATCTTTGGGGGTCGGCACGTCATCCAAGCGCCGACAAGCATCCTGCATCAGTTCCACCGTATCGGCCCGGAAAATCGCGAAGTTCAGGCGGAGACGCCGCGCCTTGTTGCGGGCGCGCTGTTTCTGCTCCGTACGCTTGAGCATGTACAGATTCTCGGTGAGTCCCCAGGCGGGAATCAGCTCGTTGTAGGCGGACGGAAGGCCGGGCCAGGATCCGGTCGGAAGATTCACCAGCGAGAAGGGAAACATTAGCTTCTGGGGCAAGGTCGTGACGCCACACGCCACCACGGTATACGGCGCCCGGCTGAAATCCGCGGGATACTTGATGTTGATCCCCAGCCCGAGGAAGGCGCCCTCGCCCGGCCAGAACTCCTGGTCCGGCGCCCTGGAAGTATGATTGCACCCCACATTGGCCCCGTAGGCGACATTGCCACGCCCTTCCGGCCACAGCGCTGCGATCAGCAGGGCCTGATGGTGGAAGCTGACAAACGGCCCCAGCAGCGACGCCGTCACTTCCCCCTCGGCCACGGCCGTATTGGGACCGAGAATACTATGCGTCACTTTGCCCTGGCGCTCGGCTTGCGCATGTTCGAGCAGCACGGACCGATCCACCAGTGCCAGCGTGGTCACCTGGCTGCCCCATTGCAGGAGCGAACCGGTCACACAAGCCCCCGAGCGCACTTCCACAGGCTCCTCACGATTGCTCAGCAGAGTACTGTCCGCGACCAGCGTGGCGCCGTCCACACACGCCCCTGGGCCGACATACGTGTTCTGAACCTTGGGCGTGCTGCGCAGGATCGCTTCGCGTTCGATAATGCCGCGATTCGAGAGCGCTTGCGTGAGATAATCGGCGACCGCTTCCGCGTAGCGCTCGAGGAGTTCTGGCTGGGAGCGCTGGCGAGCGATGCCGGCCGCCACCTCAAGATCCATCTCGGCGTAGACCTGGACGTCCCGGCCGCCGCTTTCGATCACGATCGGCAACACAAGACCGTTGCCGAAGGTCGTCTGGGGATCGCAGGTAACGCTGCCACAGTCGAGCAGCACCGCCGCTTCGCCGACCACGTAGTTGACGAGCAGCTTGACATCCCGAACCAGGGCGTCATGGCCGATCACGCAGTTGGCCACCGTGGCGTGCGAGATGCCGGAGGGGAGATCCAGTCCCTCCGCTACCGGGACCAGCCGTGTGAACCGTCCCAGGAACACGTCCCCGTGGAAGCTCGACTGCCGAATGCACCGCCAGTCGAAGCCTTCCGCAACCCGGAGGCGGGCCCAGTCCTCCGCGGTGTTCCCGAGCTGTTCCAGGCCTGTGATTTCGTCGCGGCGCAAAGGACGTAACGGGACCTCGCCCAAGGCCAGGGTTCGGCCTCGATCCCGGCGCACCGAAGCAACCGCACCAAGCCACTGGGAATGAGCCGTGGCCGTGCGCACTTTCTCGATGAGGTCAGGGTTCACGGATCAGGTCCTCTTGCTCTTCCTCCGCGGAGAAGCTGTTTCGAAAAGGTGTCTGGAACTCTACCATCACGGTTCCAGATACTTTTTCGAAACAGCGGCCCGATCTCGTTCTGCCGAGGCTTCAATCGGCATGACAGATCGAGCCATTCAAACGGTCCGTGTTATCCATTTGTTCCAGGTAATACTCCAGATACCGTCGTAATCCCTGTTCCAGGTCGGTACAGGGACAATAGCCAAGTTCCGCCTGGGCGCGGGAGATGTCGCCCTGCCCGTGGCGGAAGTCGCCGGGGCGGGTGCTGGTATGAATCGGTTTGATCCGCGTGCCGAGAATGGCGTTGATCAGGGCCATCAGCTCCAGCAGCGTGGTGCGCCGGCCACTCGCTATATTGTACACTCGGCCGGCAACACGCGGGGCCTCTGCCGCCAGGAGGTTGGCCTGAATCAAATCATCCACATAGGTAAAATCGCGTGTTTGCAGGCCATCGCCCTGGATCACCGGACTGCGGCCGGCGACCAGCGCTTCCACGAAAGCGGGGATCACCGCACCATAGGGCCCCCCGGGCAATTGCCGGGGACCAAACACATTAAAGTAGCGCAGCCGGACCGTCTCCATCCCGTAGACTTGACTGAACGCGGCGCAGTATTGCTCCCCGGCCAGTTTCGCGACCGCATAGGGAGAAAGCGGCTGCAACGCATCGCTCTCCCGCTTCGGCAAGTGGCTGCCATCCCCATAGGCGGTGGAGCTGGCTGCGTAGATCACCCGGCGAACCTGGGCCTCGCGGGCGGCCAGAAGCACGTGCAGTGTTCCCGTGGCCCCGGCCTGGTGCGTCGCCAAGGGATCGACCACACTCTGCATCACCGAGGAGTGGGCCGCCTGGTGGAACACCACCTCGACCCCTTCGGTCGCCTCGCGGACTACGTTGTAATCCGTCACGTCACCGGTGATCACCTCAATGCGATCGCGGACCTGGGCGAGATGGGCCAGGCTCCCCGTACTGAAATTGTCCAGCACGCGCACCGTATGGCCACGAGCCACCAGCGCTTCCACCAGATGCGAGCCGATGAAACCCGCTCCACCAGTTACCAGGCAGACTGCCATGGACTACTCCTTCAGACCGTTTAGCCCTGAGCACTCGGGCGAGCGCGGGCGGCGCGCTCGCCCGAGTGCTCAGGGCTAAACGGTCTACTCGACGGTGACGCTCTTGGCGAGGTTGCGGGGTTTGTCGACATCGCAGTCGCGCAGCAGTGCGATGTGGTACGCCAACAGTTGCAACGGCACCACCGCCACCAACGGCTGCAAGTACTCCGGCACCTCCGGCACGTAGATCACCTCATCCACCCGGCTAGCCACTTCCTCGTCCCCTTCGCAAGCTACCGCGATCACCGGGCCACCCCGCGCTTTGATCTCCTCCAGGTTGCTCATCACTTTGTCGAACACCGCCCCCCGCGGAATCAGGAACACCGACGGCGTCTGCTCGTCCACCAGGGCGATCGGCCCGTGCTTCATCTCCGCGGCCGGATACCCCTCGGCATGAATGTAGCTGATTTCCTTCAGCTTCAGGGCCCCTTCCAAGGCCACCGGATAGAGGTACTGCCGGCCCAGGTACAGGCAGTTATTCACCTGGTAATACTGCTCGGCAATGCGCTTGACGGAGTCATGGCAG
>JBGQLF010000525.1:0-7110 GCA_041499985.1 Gemmataceae bacterium | reverse complement strand
GGGGGAAACAGACAATTCAGAAAACCTCAACCGGAGCCGTCAGCCGCCCTGGAATTGTTACCTGGGAATGAACCAGGCCGGAGATCGTAACGCTCACCCGCGAAATGATACATGGAGGACACGGCCGTTCGCGCAAGCCGGGCGTCAGTGAGGTGCCGTACCCCCGGTCGGTGGTCCAACCATTTGTCCGAGTAAGCAAACACCAGTTTCCCTTTATGGACCTGCCAATCGCGCTCGGTCATCTGTGCAGGACGCGGCCGCCGTTCCAGCCGTTGCCGATAGTCGCTGATGTCGAGCAGCCCCTCGGCGGGAATACTCCCTTCCACGCAGCCCGTGACAAAGTAAATCGCTCCCGGGACATCCCAATGAGGCAAGCGCCGACGGCGGAAGGATTCCTTGGTGTGCATGAGAATGGACCTTACTCACTGTGGGGCAGGTTTTCAACCTGCCCGGCTTTCACGGCAGGTTGGAAACCTGCCCCACGTTACGCGCAGCAGCGCCGGCCTGGATTTCGCTGACCAACTGGTCGAAGGGTTTGGCACCGAGCCAGACTTCTACTTTCGGGCAGAGGTAACGCTGCACGTTCGTCACCAGCCGGTGGAAGGTGTTGCCGCACGTCCCTTTGGGCAGAATGGCCACGACCCGGGAGGCAGTCATCTCCAGGTTGATCGGCTGCCAGAGATGGCGGTCCGCGCCGTAGACGTGAATCTTGGTGGGTCCCAGCCGGATGGGATCACCCCACAAGCGGAACTGGTTGCGCTTCTGGAACGCCAGGCTCACCCACCGATTGAAGGTCGCCTCGGAGAGCTGCTCTTTGAAGTTGATAATGAGGGGCACCCCCTTGAGCCGGGCGCGAGCGGTGGACGAAGGCAGCGTGTCTTCCGGGCCTTCCCAGGCCGAGCGCTCTGTACGCTCCAGCAAGGATTTGTACGTCCGGTATAAGTAACGAACGGTGTTCCGATGGTCCTCGAAGCTCTCCGCGCGGTTCGTAACTTGGCCCATCTGGTATAGATCGTGGCTTCCCCGCGTCACCAGGGACGGGAATCGCAGCGCATAGAGAGCGTTCAGCGGCGGATACGTCCCTTGCAAGCTAGTGAGGGCGGTTCGAATCGGGCCGATGCGATCGCGGATTTCCGAGCGTACGCGACGGCGGTCGCGTTCAGGCCGATCCTCGCCAGCACTGTCCTCGGTGGTCTCTCCCTCTTCCTCGTTGACACCCTGAGTCATATCGGCCGGCATGTCGTAGATGCTCTCATGCCGGAAAACGAGCTTGCTGAAATGGTTGTCCCCACGGCCAGAGACGTCTCGGTCCCAAAGCGACTGAAGGAGCTGACCGCTGAACCAGGTCCGGTCCAACTCGGGCGAAGAGGCGACCCATCGGTTTGAGCGTTTGCGTGCTTCCTCGGCTAGGTCGGCAGTGTAGTAGGCGAAGAAGCGCTCGTCGTACTGTTCCAGGTAACCAGCCGTCTTTGGCTTCGGGGAGGCGTCCCTTTTGCCCTGCTCCCAGACGCGCAGTTCCAGGAACGTGTCATCGAGTTGCCGGGTTTCCACACCCAGGCGCTTGAGGATATCGGCAGGTGGAGTGGGCGCACGGCCGCTATGGGACGAAACGTGCTCCAAAAGGAAGGTCTTGACCAGAGGCACGCGCGTCCGGCCCTGAGCCAAACCCTCTTGCACTTCGGCCGAGATACCGTTGAAGAATCGGTAGACGTCAAAGCGGTCGCGGGGAGCAGACGGTGCGGTCGGCCGGTTCATGGGCTCCCTCCTTCCGTCTTGTTTGTCACAGGGACGCCATTGTCGTCGGGGCGAAGGAAGACGCGAACTCGCTTCCCCTGTCCATGCTTGGCCTTGGCGTCCTTGATTGCTTTCGCGAGTAGCCGTGTTAAGAGAGACAAAGATTCCTCGATGCGGTTCTCCTCGATGGCCCCGACCTGCTGAAGGATCGGGGCGAGGCCAATCTGCTCGTCCACGAGATTTTCGTCATACAGGAGCTGTCGCAGGAAGGAAACAAATTCTTCCGTAAGTACGTCGGCGAGCCGATCGGCGTCGGCAAGCTGGATGATCTCCAACAGATCGCTCAGCCCCGGTTGGCCGCCAGCCGCGGACGCCTTCTTCAGGACGGAGGAGATGGTCGCATCCTTGAAGCGCTGGAATCGGTCGGACAGCCCAAGGGTCACGGCCGCAGCGACCCGGGCCAAGTGTTCCGTGGGTGGCTTGCGTTCCGGCTGCCAGCCGCACTTCGGACAGGTTACGTCTTTGGGCCCCAACTTCGCCTCCACTGCGTCCGGACAAAGCCACAGGGCTGATTCCAGGGTAGTAAGATCCTCGGCGAGTGTGGCGGTCGCGGGTAGCGCAGGCCCCAGTTCCGCGATCTGGTTCATACGCGACAACCCGCGGATGCGCGGACGCAACGGTTCCAGCTGCGCCGCGAGCGCTTCCAGCCGTTCGTGATGAGCCCGGTGAGCCTTGCGGTAGGCGTGTTCATACTTGCCCTTCCACCGCTCGAACTGCTCCTCCCGCGCCGGCAGCACGCTCGGGTCGTTGAGCAGCGCCTCGAACTTGAGCAGGTTCAGCAGGCCCCTGCGGTCGAAGTCGATGGCGGGGTCCAGGGTGCAAGCCTTGCCCAGATAATCCACCATCTGGCTCAGGGAGAAGGCGCGGTCGCGCAGCTTGCGTGCCCTTTCGTAGGCGCCATACCGCTGGGCGAAGGTGGCGGCATCCGGATAGCCCTCCCGCGCGTTGGCATCGAACTCCTGATAGCTCCCTGTCGCGGCGAGCGTATTGAGCCGGTTGCAGGTTTCCTTCAATGGCACCGGCACCGTGCCACCGAGCAGGTCGGATAACTCGGCGAGGCTCTTCTCGGTTTCGGGGATTTCGGATCGGAGCTTACCCAGTAGGGACAGGAGAGCCTCGTTGCGGATCTGCTCCTCATCCGGGTTGGCCGCGGGTTTCAAATCGGGGTCGAGGACCCGGGCGAAGGGCAAGACTTCGTTCCAACCCCTCTGCGTGGAGCGAACCAGTCGAGCGCCGTGCAGGGCCTTGTCCAGTTTGGCGTTCCACTCGCACAAAAGCAGCAGGTGGGCCGTGATCCGATCGCGGGGGACGGGCTTGCCGTTGGATAGGGTGAATCCGCTACTGGGCTTGAGGGCCAGCTCGTAGCCGCCGCTCTTGATGAGAGTGAACACATACAGCATGACCATCGGCTCGGTGAGCCCGTACGGCGGACAGCAAAGGCGACTCTTCAGATCCGACAGGGGCACATCCTCTTGTCCCTGAAGCTGCGTGCGGACCTGGGCAAGCGCCTGCGAGGCGACGGGTTGAAACTCGGTAGGCTGCGCCTTCGCGGCCAGCTCCAGGCCGACGGCGAAGTTCTGCACGGCGTCCTTTTCTGCCTTGGCGGGCTCTTTGTGGAAGAGCCCGCCGAACACCTTCTTGGCGTCCCCGTCGGTGAAATCCTTCTTGAAATCCTTGGCACTGAAGAGCGGTGTCCCGTAGGCTTTCTCCAGCAGGCGGCCGGCGAGATCTTCCTCGCGGCCCTTGGCGCTCTTGAAGATCTCCAGGGACGGGACGGCGTAGCCTTTCTGTGTGAGCACCTTGCCCCGGCGGTACTCGTCGAGCTGGCACTTCAGCAGCTTCTTAACGGCCTCCCGGCGGCGACCTTCGGCATACTCGCGCAGGTCGCCCTGGCTGGCGACCAGCGTAAGGACGTTGCGGTTCTCGGAGGGCAGAACGAACGCGAGGGTTTCCAGGATCTCCTCATCCTCGGCGTAGGCTGCGGTCCCAGCCGGATGGCGGTCCTGCCAGGACCGGAACTCATCGACGACGAACAGGAGCCCGTCGTAGCCTCCCAACTTGGTGATCTGGTCGTAGAGGTGGGCAAAGCGCTCCTTAAACTTGCCCCGTAGCCTCCCCTCAGGGAGGCGTGAGCGGACCAGTTCCTGACCAAACTTCTTGGCGCCTTGCTTGGAGCGAAACTCCTCAGGGCTGCGCTGGTGCTCGCGCTGAAAGAAGCTGGCAACGCCGGCCTTCTCGTCCTCGGTGGCCTCGGCGGCATACCAGTGGACTGCCAGTTCCGCAGACGTGACCGGCACCTGGCTGTCCAGCTCCGGAGCAGACGTTCGCAGGCTCTCCCGGATCTGCTCCTCGAAAACCCGCATCAGGCTATCCTCTCCCTCCGCCTGGCCCATGCCGCGGAGTGAGAAGGCTACGGGAAACAGCTTAGCCTGCGAAACCGGGCCCGCGTACTCACCGCGGAGTTCTTCGTCCCGGACCGCCTCCCAAACCTTTTCCTCGGGCCACAAGAGCAGGTCGAGAAGGGTGCCCAGGAAGTGGGTCTTGCCGGCTCCGTACTCCGCCTGCACCCAGAACCCCTGACCCTTGTGATGCACCACGCACTCGAACACGCGCTTGAAATGCAGGCGCAGGGTCGAGGTGATACGGTAGTCGGCCACCGTTTCGCGGGCGCGGTTACGCTGGCTAATCAAAGCCAGGCTCGGGGTTGTTTGTGGCTCCGGCTTGAGGCAGACGATCGTGTTCAACTCGCGCGCTTCCATGAACTACGCCTCCTCACCGTAGACCTGCTTCACCACCTCGGGAGCCCGAAAATACTGGACCAGCCGATCCGGGACGCAGACCACTTCGTCTGACCCGATGGGCTCGGCAGGCAGGCGGTTCAGGACCAGCACGACCATCGCGAAGTCGTTGCAAAACCACTCGTAGAAGTCCCGCACACCGGACTGGTAGCGGGCCAGCAGGCCGATGGAACGGACCAGCAGGATCGCACGGTTACCCGGGCTCACCGACAGGGTTTGCAGCCGCTTCCGCAAGTTCCGCTGGAGTTCCGTCCGCGTCTCGCCGTCGTCCATCGGCAGATGGTCCGGGTCGAACAGGTCGAGCAAGTCCAACTCGACGGTCGGCGTCGCCCCAAGCAGTTCACGCAGCCGGTTCTCTGACCCTACCCACAGCACGAGGTCCTTGTCCCAGGTCTTCTGCTGAACGAGGCGAGCGAGTTCCGTCAGCGTCTTCATAGGCGGGCCCTCCGGGCAAGGAGTTCGTCGAGCGTGAAGCAGGTCGTCACCTGCTCCAGCTGGTCGGCAACGACATACTTCCCCAGCAGCCCAGCCGCATCGGCGGCCCGAAGAACGTTGCGAACTGCGTCCGGAGAACGTTGCGAACTGCGTCCGGCGATTTGTAGCCCAGGTACTTTCAGAACGGATGGGCGAAGAGGTTACGAAGCTCGACCGTGCGCGGGCCAGCGGGAGCGAAGAGCTGGTGAATCAGCAGCAGGGTTGCGGTTGGCGTTGCGTTCACCGGCAGGAGCTTGTCGGGCTGGCCCCGAGTTCGGCCGAGGAAGCCGAGCCGCATCAGGTTCGTCTTGAGCCGCTCCCGCGTGCGTGCCGGCGGTTCCTCGCCCAGGTGATCCTTCAGGAAGCGGTCCAGGTACTGGATCGGCACCTGGATGCCGACTTCGAGGGCGAAAAGGTCGTCGGTGACGCAGGCGCCGACGATCGGTTCGGCCATCAGGTAGCAGCAACGGAGAACGTCGGCTGTGATCGCGTCCTCGTGGTAAGCTGCGGCCACGCGAGCAGCCAGGCTCGTGAGGCCATCGGGGAAGAACCACTTCAAGACGGACTGGGCGTAGCGAGACCTTGTCTCCAGGCTGTTTTGGGGCAACTGCTGGATCAGCCGTTCTTGCAGCTCCGCCAGGCTCTCCAGCCCTTCCGCCAGGCTGGCGGCAAGCAGCCCTTCACGAAAGAGGAGATCCTGGATGGTGCGACGATCCCTGGCCACGCTGCCTACTCGGCCCTTCCCAACAGAAGCCGCGATGATCTCTGAGCGGCCTACCGTACCGTCGCTGGATGGAGATGAGGATGTGGCATCTGCCGTCTCAGGCCAGAGCGTCCTCTGGTCCGAGTCGCCGGACTGTTCGCGGCCATCCGCGCGCGTCTGCAAAGGTTGGTGGCTCTTGTGCTTCGATCCCATGCCTTCTTGGCGTTCTTCCTTGCCATTGTGAGGTCATGACTGCTCACGCCTATCCCTGAGTCCAGGCGAACACAGCCCCGTCAACCGGCGCTGCGGGGCAGTTCCAGGTAGATTGTCGGGACCAGAGGGGCCTGCGCCAAGGACAGCCGCGAAAAAAAGCGCGCCGCTGAAGAGCCGGTCCTTCGGACCGCGACCGCAGTGGATCTGGCGTGTTATTCGCTTGCCCTGGCTTCAGGCCAGAGCCCGCAGACCGAGAAACGACCCGAGTCCTCACTGGCGATCCGCCGAGGACATGAGAAACGATGGGCATGGGACTTTCGCCTCCGATACGCACTTGATCCCGCTCTTGAAGACGCCTTGCCAGGATCGTTTCCTCGCGCATAATACTTCAAATTTCTTGAAAGTTTGCGCAGAATGTTACAGGACCCGTGAAACCAGTCGCGCCCTCTTCAGCATGGCCGTGGAACCAGGGGGCTATTTCACTGCCACAACGGGTAGCTTCTGGGTATCATGGTCTCGAAACGATGGAAACGAACCTTGCAACGAGAAAGGCCATGAGCGTTACCGTGAATTTCTCCCCCGAGATCGAGCGGAGACTCCTGGAGCAGGCTGCCCGGAGTGGGCAAAGCGTCGAAGGCTTTATCGAGCAGCTCGTCGAGCGGGAAGTCTTGGGTACAAACGGCAACCAGGGGGAACCAACTCCTTCCTCCCCTGCGGCGACCCCTTCAAAGCTCGCCTTGCCATCCGATGCAGCGCTGGCTTCTTTCCGCCGAGAAGTTGAGGAGAGTGGCCTGACCGACGACGAGCTGCGAGCCTTCTTCGAGGAAGTGCGCGAGGAGATCTACCAGGAAAAACACGGCCGGCCGAGCCAAGCCTCATGATCCCTCCCATTGCGGTCTTCGACTGCGTGGTTTACCTGCAAAGCTGCCGGCCGAGCCCAGGGGCCCGCGTTGCCTTGCTCCGCGAATTTCCACCGCAGGAAAAGAGTCTAGGAGTCCGTCCGAGAATTAGCCGACACTCCCCCTTTGGCCTCTCGAAGATTTCCTTTGGCCCCTCGGATTCGTCCTTTTGATCTTTTAGTATATTAGTGCGACCTTTTTAGTTACTTCAGCGACGGACCGGTTGCGC
>JBGQLF010000524.1:0-7122 GCA_041499985.1 Gemmataceae bacterium | reverse complement strand
CTGATCGAGGGTGCACAGGGACATGGTCCTGGCATGGAGAGCGACGCTGCCATAGAATTGGGGTTGTTGGGTATAGAAGTGCATGATGACCTCCTCCGGTATGGGTGGAGGCCTGATCCCGCATCGTGGTGGGAGGAACACTCTCCCTGAAAGCTCAACGCTTGGGACCAGGCTTGCCCCTCATCCCGCATTTTACTTGGGACAGACTCCTACCCATCCCAGCGAGGACATCATCAGTATCCGAGCTGGGCAACTGGCGGCAGGTCTTCGAGCGCATCGTAGGCGCGGTTCAGAAGTTACTCGCGACGAAGGCCCGGACCAAGCCGATCACACACCCAGCTCCGCAGGGAAAGGAAGGCAGCCTGCTATCATGACGGTTCCGCAAGCGCTCGATATGGCTATGAAGTATCATCAAGCGGGCAACCTCACGCAGGCGGAGCAGCTCTGCCGTCAGATCCTGCAACTTGATCCTCACCAGGTCGATGCGCTCCATCTGCTCGGCTTGATTGCTGCCCAGGTTGGCAGGATCGACCTTGCCATCAAGTACATCAGCGAGGCCCTCCGCCTCAAGCCGCACGACGCCGTGGCGCACAACAACCTGGGGAATGCGTTCAAAGAGCAGGGGCAGCTCGAGGAGGCGGTGGCCAGCTACCAGCAGGCTCTCCGCCTCAAGCCCAACTACGCCGCGGCGCACAACAACCTGGGGAATGCGCTCGAAGAGCAGGGGCAGCTCGAGGAGGCGGTGGCCAGCTACCAGCAGGCTCTCCGCCTCAAGCCGGACTTGGCCCAGGCGCATGCCAACCTAGGGAACGCGTTCATGGAGCAGGGTAAGCTGGCGGAGGCCGTGGTCAGCTACCAGCAGGCCCTCCACCTCAAGCCGGACTTTGCTGAGGCGCACAACAACCTGGGGCTGGCGTTCCAGGAGCAGGGGCAGCTGGCGGAGGCCGTGGCCAGCTATCAGCGGGCCCTGCGCCTCAAGCCGGACTTTGCTGAGGCGCACAACAGCCTGGGGGTGGCGTTCAAGGAACAGGGAAAGCTCGAGGAGGCGCAGGCCAGCTTGCAGACGGCCTTGCACCTCACGCCCGACTCCGCGGAGGCGCACAGTAACCTGGGCAATGTGCTCCACAAGCAAGGGCAGATGGAGAAGGCGATAGCGAGCTATCAGCGAGCACTACGCCTTAAGCCTGATGATGCCGGGGCACACAATAACCTGCTGCTGGCACTCCACTATCGGCCGGGGGTGACGCTGGCGGAGCTGGCCCAGGCTTTCACGGAGTATGACCGCCAGCACGCCGCTCCGCTACGTACCTCCTGGCAGCCGCATACGAATGATCGGGATCCGGGCCGCCGACTGCGCCTGGGCTTCGTCTCGCCCGACTTGGGACGCCATCCCATCGGCTATTTCCTGATCCGCGCCCTGGAACACCTGGATCGAGACCACTGCGACATTGTCTGTTACAGCAGCCGCGCGACGACCGACGACCTGACGGCACGCTTCCGCGCCGCCGCCACCGCCTGGTATGACGTGCTCCGCTGGAGCGACGACCGCCTGGCCCAGCAGATCCGCGCCGACCGCATTGACCTGCTCTTCGACATGGCTGGCCACACCTCCGGCAACCGGCTCGGCGTCTTTGCCCGCAAGCCGGCACCCATCCAACTGACCTGGGTCGGCATCAGCACCTCCGGACTCCAGGCCATGGACTATATCCTGGCCGACCGCTATGAGATTCCGCCCGAGGCCGAGCCTTACTACGCCGAGCGGGTGTTGCGCCTGCCCGATGGCTTTTACTGCTATGACCCGCCGGCCTATGCCCCGCCGGTCTCGCCGCTGCCCGCCTTGGCCTGCGGACAGGTCACGTTCGGTAGCTTCAACAACCCGTCTAAGATCAATCCGCAAGTGATCGCGGTCTGGGCGACGATCTTGCAGCGCGTGCCGGGTTCGCGGCTGGTCTTGCAGTACAAGGGCTTCGATGATGCGGCGCTGGCCGGGCGCTTGCGGGAGGGATTTGCCCGCCACAGCATCGCGCCGGCCCGGGTGGTGTGTCGGGGTGGCGTCCCGCACGTGGAGCTGCTGGCGGCGTATCACGACGTGGATCTGGCGCTAGATCCGTTCCCGTACAACGGCTGCACAACGACGTGCGAGGCGCTGTGGATGGGCGTGCCGGTCCTGACGTGTCCGGGGGAGACCTTTACCGGCCGGCATTCGTTGTCGCACCTGTCCAACGTCGGTCTGACCGAGCTGATCGCCAACAATCTGGAGGAATACGTGGCGTTGGCCGTGTCCTGGGCCAAGGATTTGCCGCGGTTGGCGGTGCTGCGGAGTCGGTTGCGGGAGCAGATGGCGTGTTCGCCGCTGTGCGATGGATCGCGGTTCGCGGCCAACTTGCTGCGGCTGCTGCGGCAGGTGTGGCACGAGTGGCTGGCAGGCGAGCAAGGCGGCGTCAGCGCCTCGAGACCAGGTGACCAGATGAAGGGGTAACCAGCGAGAGAAGGGGAAAGATGGCGACGCTCACTGTTCCACAAGCACGGACGGTGGGAGTGCAGCAGCATCGCGCCGGCAACCTGCCCGAGGCGGAGCAGATCTATCGCGCTCTCCTGACGGTGGATCGCCAGCCGGTCGATGCGCTGTATCTGCTTGGCTTGCTCGCTTATCAGCAGGGCCAGTACGAGCCGGCTAGCGTCTACGTGGGCGAGGTGGTGCGTCTGAAGCCCGCCTCGGCCGAGGCGCACAACAGTCTGGGGACCGCCTTGCAACAGTTAGAGCACTTCGTGAAGGTGACGCACAGCTACCGGCCGGGGCTATTCGCCTGCTCCGCCGCGACGGACATCCAGCGCACGAACAACGACGTGGTTCCACCTATCTCCTTGCGGACAAAAGAGAAACGTCTGTAGAGGTGGTAGCCGAAAACTCTGACTTCTGGCCATCAGAGACACTTCCCAAGCAACAGCCGTTCTTCAATCGGTGTAAGGAGTTGCGCCGAATGGCCGGCGCCTTGGCGTGCAATTCTTTCCCAACCGAGGAGTGACCCCGGTTAGGGTACGAGTCGGAGTAGCCGAGTTCTCCATGGCCAGTGCGGCCTTCTTGGGGACATCAGCTTTCGCAAACGGCAACGGGGTTTCTTTTGGGTGAGGGGTGTGCTCGATCCAGCGGTTTGCATCGGGGACGACTAACCGATTCTTGCAAGCCGGACACATTGCCTGCTGCCCTTTACTCTCACGCGAGGCGTGAAGCCGTTTCTTCCAGTGCTGGCAGTTGAACTCGATGAGCATGGTCGCCTTCCCCGGGACCAAGTGAGTAAGAAACGGTGGCGAAACGGTGTCCGGAACTGTGCGGTTAGAGGTCCAGACACCGTTTCTTCTTCGCGAAGTGTCAGAGGAGACCTTGTCGCACTGACCAACACGTGACCTGTCGTCACCCCAGGTGTTGGTCGCCCAGGCAGGCACCGAGCTGGTGACGTTGTCGCAGTGACCAACACGTACTTGTCGTCACCCCAGGGGCCGCTGCCTGGACGGCAGATATCCCCAGCACTTCCGCGGCGTTCCGCGAGAGCCTCCGGCCGGCAAGCGTGCCGGGGCCGCCTCGCGCTTGGGCCTGGCGATGGCCACCCGTGGTCGTTGGACCGAAGTCCTAGACCGAACATTGCCCACGAGACACAGCTAAGTTTCCTACTGCTCGCGAGAGGTTTCCGGGTTTTCGTCCCCCACCTCGCTGCCGGCGGATGCAGGAGAATCGCCTTTCGTCACGTGACGCAGACGAATGCCCAGGTCCTCGAGTTTTTGCTCGAACAGTTGACGGAGCGTGAAATACGGAAATTCGCTGAAGTAAGTCGTGTTTTGGTCATCATAGATCACCTCGGCCACCTGGCAACGGCCCGCGAATGCCGCCAGCATCTTGGCGGCCTGGTGGCAAAACGTCTCGAGGCGGCAGCGGTGTCGATACGTCAGCTGGGCTAAGTGGTCGTTGGTTTGGACGCGCTGGCGCTTGGGGCGGCGGCGTTCGGCCTTGGTATCGTCGCGGATGCAAGCCAACCGGCGGCGGTGAAGTGCAATCCAGCGCCGTACATGATTGGCATGCAACAACCAGGGTTTTGCTCGACCTGGCGCCCAGGCCACGAACAGGGCGTTGCTCCCGGTGTGCACTTCCAGGACGCCCTCATGGGTGCGTTCACGCAGTGGCTGCGGCAACCAGGCGACCAGCTTGGCCATCACCCGGTAGGGCACACGGGCGGCGCCGCCGGTTCCGCGTCCCGTCAGGTCGCTGCGATGCGCGCCTGAGCTGGCACGTCGTCGGTAGAGGCTTAATTCTCCCTGGATCGCGGCCCGGGTGACGATCTGGGCAAAGGAGGCCAGCTGGCGGCGGCGTTCAGGACCGCCGCGCAGGCGGAGCAACCAGCGGCGCTGTCCCAGCGGAACCGATACGGCGGGTACTTTACTGATCTGCCCATCGCTACCTGCATACTCGAGGTAGGTTGCTTGCCAGGCGGCATTGTGCACGGGATAGGGTACCGGATAACGGTAGCGCGGTAGATTAGCTGCGGCACGCCAAATGACCTCCAATCTGGATTTCCGATATTTATTTTCCACAGCTCGGAGAATGGCGTTGGCGGATTGAGCTGCCCCGATCCACTGACAGCGCTGGTGGTGTCCTTGCCAGAGCTGGTACAGAGCCAGGGGCGGCATCGGTCCGAGTTGGGCTTGGTCAGGAGCGCGAATCGTGTCGTTCTTGGCCAACTCCGTGACGGCCCAGTTGGCCAGCGCGGTGCTCCGGCTCCAGCAATCGCGGAGGGCCGTGGTAAATTCGGACCAGTTCCCGTCGAGCACTTCGGCAACCGGGAAGGTGACGGCCCGCAGCCGGTAGCGTTGCTGCCAGCAGTCGGCGCAGTAAGCAGCTTCGTCACTGCGGTGCCAGCCTTTGGGGAGTCGGGCTCTCTTGCTCTCCACCGTGCGATTGCAGGCAGTACAGGCAAGGGTTGGTGAATCGGACATGGCTCATCTTCCTCTGCCAGGGCTGCGGCACCGAGAGAGTGTCAGCTACTTTACTTTACTGGCCGAGTACGTCCGCCTTGATCACATCTCCCTCGCCTCGCCCGCTGAGGCTCTGGAGCGTATCCCAGGCCGGGTTCTGCCGGTTCAGGATTTCGGCTTCTCCATGCGGGAGCGGATTGGGCTTGCGCAAGGACCGCACGGAGCCGTCGGCCCAGGTGAAGTTCACAACCCCTGGATGCAGGCTGCCGAACGAAAACCGGGCGTAGGCCGTATCGGACAGATCCACGATAGACCAGTAGGACGGGAACCCGCCGGCTCCCATCCAGGACATGACCCGGATGCGCGGGCCCGAGTCGCCGTTCTGGAACGCGCCCACATACTCGCCGAACAGGAGCGTGCTCGACGTGCCGTCGGTGAGCATCGCCATCGTCACGGGGATCTCGTCCACGAACACCCCCTCCCGCTGCGCACAGAATCGGCTGGTCGCGGTGTTCGGAGTGCCCTGATAGTGGCCCGTGCTCCCGGCCGAGGGGACGTAGTTGGTCAGCCCCGGCAGCCCTCCGGCCGTAACCAGGTCGGCCGCGTAGTAGTAGTAAAGGTACAGCACGGTGTTGACGAGCACGACTCGGCTGTAGACTGCGCCTGTATCCGCAGCAGTGGATGGGGAGGTGCTGATGGTGTACAGGTTGTCGGACGGGCACTCAAACGTCTTGACCCGGTTGCGCGACGCGGCAAAGGTGGTCGGCCAAAAGGCGTCCATCCAGGGGTCGCCCGAGGTGACGCGGGCGGGTTGGAGTTGCAAGACAGCCGGGTTGATCTGGCTGTAGATGTTGTTTTGCTCCAGGTACGGCAGCAGCAGGGGAAGCGGGCCGTTGCCGGTGATCCGGTTGCGGCCATAAGGAAACTGGCCGTGAGTACTCTCGTAGTTCAGAGCCGCCAGCCCGATTTGCTTGAGATTATGGGCACAATGGATCCGGTTGGACGCCTCACGGATCTTTTGGACCGCGGGCAACAGCAGGCCCATCAGGACGGCCAGGAGGGCAATCACAACCAGCATTTCCACCAACGTGAACGCCGGCCGCAGTTGACGACGCGAAGCCATGACGGAACCCCTTAGCTCAACGATCCGATCGGGGAGACCAACCTTAGGACAGCTGCGCAAGGGCGGTTTGTGATCAGGGAGAAACGCCCTCGACCGTGGCGCTGACTAGCAAACAAAACCCCACGAGCGAGAGACCGGCCTTGCCGGGCTAGCGCTTCGGGCTAGTGAGGGAAGTGTTGTCGCGGTGTCTTTACCTGTTACATGCCCAATTCGCCGCGCCACCCGCCAATGGAATGGGAGGGAGAACTACCCAGTACGCAGTCCCTCATACGTTGCATCAGTTTTCTCCCCGGAAAATTTGCCCAACCCCTGCCAGCCGCAGTCGCAAAATCTCTTTTGCATCAGCCTTTTCGAAGCCGTACCATCAAGCCAGGAATTCACCTTGTCGTCTATCCGGGAGCGCCCCGCCGATGTCTGCCACGGAATCCGTCAGTGCCTGGATCGACCTGCTCAAAGCCGGGGATCACGCCGCTGCCCAGCACCTGTGGGAGCGCTACTACCAGCGCCTGGTCGGGCTGGCCCGCCGCAACTTGCGCGGCGCGGCGCGGCAAGTCGCCGATGAGGAGGATGTGGCCCTCAGCGCCTTCGCCAGCTTCTGCCGGGGAGCCGAGCACGGCCGTTTCCCGCAGTTGCTCGACCGCGACGACCTCTGGCAGCTCCTGGTCGTCCTCACCGCCCGCAAGGCGGCGCACCAGAAACGGGGCCAGCGCCAGCGCAAGCGGGGGGGAGACCAGGCTGGGACTCGCTTGGCCGACGAGGCCCCAGCCCTGTCCCAGGTGATCGGACACGAGCCGACCCCCGCGTTCGCCGCGCAGGTCGCCGAGGAATGCCAACGCCTGCTCGACCGGTTGGGGGATCCAAGCCTGCGCGCCGTGGCCGTGGCCAAGATGGAGGGTTACCGCAACGACGAGATCGCCACGCAGCTGGGTTGCGGTTTGCGCACGGTCGAGCGCAAGCTCCAGGTGATCCGGGGTCTGTGGGAGCAGGAGGTAGACCAGCCATGAATGCGGATCTGCACGCGCGGCTGCGCGCCT
>JBGQLF010000523.1:0-7128 GCA_041499985.1 Gemmataceae bacterium | reverse complement strand
CACTGGCAGGGCAGCCGCCCATGGGGCCGCTGCGGCGCGGTAGTCGTCGAACGGGGCCAAGACGACGCGGGAGTGCAGCAGGTAGTTCTCGATTTCGTGCCGACGCCAGATATACGCGCTCGCCGCCAGGTTCCCCCAACGTGCGTGAGCCTCCGCTTGCGTCCGGGTGTAGTCCCGGTCCTCAACGGAGATTGCGACGTTGTTAGACGCAGGATTGTGCAAATACGCCCGAACCGCCCCGAGGCCACCACTCCCGCCCGTTGAGGCCATCTCGACGTTCAGGTTGTGGAACTGGATGACGAGACGGTCCAGGACCCGATTGTCCAGTCCAGTCGTACTATCCTCACAAACCATGTGGACCGTCATCCATCGGCTCCCACCGTGCTGTGCTCGCCCAGGTCTCCGAGCTCAATAACTGCGTCCGGGCGGACCGCATCCCGCAAGTACGGAGAATGTGTCGTGGCAATGATCTGGTTGTCGTCCCCCATCTGAGGAATCATCTGTAACAGCTTCCGCTGCCAAATCGGGTGCTGGTTGAGCTCCATCTCGTCAATCATCACGATCGACCGGTGTATGTGTTCGGCCACAAACCGGATCAGCAGCAGCAGGACCATCTTTTCCCCACTGCTCAGTCCGTCGTATCGATACTCTTGGAGGCCGTCGTTGAAGTAGATGTCGAACTCGCCGAGCGAGTCCTCGACCGCCCCGACGATCCGCCGCGGTTTACAGACCTGGGCGAATCGTGCCTGGACCAGTTCAAATTCCTTTTGCCCACCGGGGGCAAGGGCTTCGGATCGTACGAGAGAGCGCAAGGCTAAATCGATCAGAATTGTCCGAGGGTCGGTCGTCCGCCGCTGTTCCCTACCACCGGTGCCGGCGTCCTCTCCATGGATGATATTCCAGACCTTCCTTGAAATAGTTTTCCCCAATCCGGTCCGTTCTTGGTCGAAGGTGAACGCGCTCCCGACCCGGCGGAACCAACTCCAATCGACCCGTCCGGTTGCCAACAGACGCGCGGCCTGGACCCGGCTTTTCAGCAGCGTCCATCCGAGCGGAGGGTCGCAATACGAGCAACCGAAATCCGACTGCGCCCGGGGGTCAGGGTAATCCCAGGTCAACTCGACCTCGGACACGTCTGGCACGGTCTGGTCGATCTCTGCCAGGTGGAATATCTCGCGGGTTGCCGCGATCTCCTCCGGCGAGAAGCGGAGCCAACAGGTAACGCGTGCGTATCGGGCTCCGCGGCGGACCACCGTCCGAGGCGACCGCTTGAAGTCCCACCGGGTCGTGGGCATCTCCAGGCTCGGTCCGATCGCGGCCCCGATGGCGTCGAGGATCGTCGTCTTCCCGCTCGTGTTCGGGCCGACGAGAAGGGTGAAGTCACGGACTCGACCGAGAGGATCGGTAAAAGAAACCTCCAGCGGCTGGGAGGAAGTCCCGAGGTGCCGGAAATTCTCAAGGGTGATCTTCGCCAACTTCACAGGAAGCTCCTCCCGGACGATTACCGTGACTCGCAGCGCCGCCACCCGGCGGGGTAATTGTACCCAGCGATTCGGGAACGACAAAGGAGTGGAGCGGCCAAGGTGTCGCGGACCGATGCCGGGACCCACCGGAGCCGAACCCCTCGGCCATCGCTTATGTTCAGGATACCGACATCTGGGCCATACTCGGCACAACCGTTGTCGAACTCCAGCCGGCCGACCCCCGCTAGCCACCTAACATTCGTACTCAGTCATTCAGACGTGCGCCCCGGCGCCGGGTTATAGTGGGGCAGGTCCTGCGTCAGGTGGAACAGGGGGACTTCCCGCCGCCCCGGCAGCTGAACCCGAGGATTCCTCCGGCCCTCGGAGCGATCGGTCTGAAGGCGATGGCACAGAAGCCGGAAGACCGCTACCCGACGGCGCTGGACCCGGCCGCGGACGTCGAGCACTGGCTGGCCGATGAGCCGGTAACAGCCTACCGCGAGCGGTGGCCGGCGCGGGCGCGGCGGTGGATGAGACGGCACCGCAGGGCACGTGGCATGTGCACCCACGAGGGCCACCGCAGCTGCGACTGCGCAGGGGGCCCGCTCTACCCGGCCAGAGCGTCCGCGTTGGTTAGACGTCCCGTCTCCGCATCTGGTTACGCGCTTTCTCGTACTCTCTGCATTTATTTGAGCCGCGCAAGTATTCGCGCCTGTGACGCTCGTTCGTCATGGTCTCGACCCGCACTACTTGGAAGATGAGGCAACTCCTGTTCGGCTTGTGGCAGCGTGGGGCGCGGCTGCCCAAGTCGGTTGTGCCGCGCTCGCAGTGCCCTGGCGAGCCGCGTAGGCGAGAATAGGAGATAGATTTTTTCTGGAACCAAACCCTGGGGACCGGCGTCCAAGAAAGACCAGCCCCTTGGAAAGGGGCCAGACCAAATTTCTCCCTGTGCGGTCGGGGAATGCTGAGAGGGGTCTGGCCTCTTTTCAACGGGCTGCTCGAAGGGATTCTCACTTCGTTCCATCAACTCCTCTTCCGACCGTTCTCACAGCCAAGCCTCCACCACGCTGTGCATTCAGACGTTCAAGTTGAGCCTGGCCATCCATGAAGCCGGGACTGTGTCCAGCTTTCGGTCCAAGGTAGATCACTCTTCGAGATTCCGTGCCGGCGGCGGGTGAGGCGGCTCGCCACTTCTCCGAACGCGCCGAGGTCCTATTGCCTGCTGCAAGGGCAGCCACGAGGCTTTCAGCACTCGACCTGACCTACTTCATAAAGAAAATCGTCCAGTTGTAACCTGAGTCGGCCGGCGGCATCTGAGTGATAGGGAAGTTCGCCCCTCGTTAACAGGCCCCAGGATCGACTCCGAGCGGAAGGTGACTTTCGCCAAGGTGAGTACGACTCACGGCGGGCGGGTCAAGGTCGAGGAGGCGATCAAGGCTCTTGCCGGGAAATGACGCCAAGCGGTTGCCCCTGTTGGACCCATGAGCCTGAGGGCTCTTGGGAGATTCCGGTAACCGCTCGCTGCGTAAACCGTCTAACCTCAAGAGCGGTCGTTTTTCAGTGTGGCTTCCGGACAAGATCTGGGTTCTTCCGGACAGCGTGTTATGGGAAAGTCTCTGTAACCTGGTTTCGTTAGGAGGTTGGGTCATGGCGCACTTGCTTCGTGTTGTCGGCATTGTCTGTGTGGCGCTAGTCCTTTGTTGGGGAGTGAGCGGCTGCGGCTCGGCGACAACGTCCAAGGACAAGATGGGGGCGGGCAAGATGTCCGACAAGATGAGCATGGACAAGATGGGTGACAAGATGTCCGACAAGATGTCCGACAAGATGAGTGACAAGATGGATGATAAAATGGGCAAGGACAAGATGAGTAAGGACAAGATGGAAGACAAGAAGTAAGGACCAAGAATTACCCCGCGCGGCGCCTGGGGGCACCGTGAACCGGTTTGTCTCTGCCGGGGCCGTGCCCCGGCGCTTTGTGGGACGTGGGTTCCTTACCAGGATGAAGGGTCATGAAGCGATTGCAGCCGAAACATCCCCGAGCCATTCGCTGGTTCCATTGGATCAATGTTCCCTTGCTGGTGCTGATGATCTGGAGTGGGTTGCTCATTTATTGGGCCAATGACGTCTACCGCCTTGGCTGGGGCGATGCCACGCTCTTGCATTTCTTCCCGGATTGGTTTTACGACGCTTTGCACCTCGATCATCGCCTGGCAGAGGGCATGGCCTGGCACTTTTTCTGCATGTGGTTCTTTGCCTGCAATGGCCTGTTGTACGTGCTCTACACGCTGCTCTCCGGAGAGTGGCGTTACCTGCTGCCCAACTGGCGTTCCTTCCAGGAGGCGTGGCAAGTGCTTCTTCATGATCTGCACTTGAGCAAGGTCGAACCACCGCGGCGCAAGTTCAACGGGGCTCAGCAAATCGCCTATACCACCGTCATCGCGATGGGGGCCGGTTCGTTGCTGACGG
Source organism: Gemmataceae bacterium (assembly GCA_041499985.1). Lineage (GTDB taxonomy): Bacteria > Planctomycetota > Planctomycetia > Gemmatales > Gemmataceae > JBGQLF01. The sequence goes on along the minus strand of JBGQLF010000523.1, from coordinate 3,199 downwards.
GCCTGGCCATTTACAAGCCGGTGCAGTTCGCCTGGTTGACCACGCTTTTGGGAGGCTATGAGATGGCCCGCTGGGAGCATTTCTGGCTGACCGTGGGCTATGTCCTGTTTTTCCTCATCCATCTCGCCCAGGTGATCCGCGCCGGCTGGAACAACTTCCGGGCCATGGTCACGGGCTATGAAATCGTTGCTATCGAGGAGATGGCTCATGGCGGAAACAAATAAATCGCTATCATCTGTACCGGACGACGAGGTGCAGCGTCAGATGCGCCGGCTGACGCGCCGAAGCTTCGCGTGCGGTGCGGCGGCGGCTCTGACCGGTCTTGCTGGCTGGGAGTGGCTTCGCTCCCGCGAGCTGGAGGAGGGGATCCCCTGGCCGTTTCGGCGAGTGCTCGAATTCAATGAGGGGCTGGCGCAGGCCTATTACCGGGAGACGCGCCTGGCCCCGACTTTCGCCCGCGAACAAGCCGTGTGGCCTCGCGTCAACGGCGTCCTTGGCTTCACCAGCGGGTTCGATGCCGCGAGCTGGAAGCTCCAGGTGGAAGGGCACGGCACTCCGCTGACGGTGACTCTGGATGCCATTAAGGCCCTGCCGCGAGACGAGGTAGTCACGGAACTGAAGTGTATCGAAGGCTGGAGCGCCGTGGTGCACTGGGCCGGGGCACGCCTGGCCGATTTCATTGCCCAGTGCCCCTTGGCGTCGCGCAGCGGCCAGCCGCCCGACCTGGGACGGCCGGCCGATCTGTTCGAGTACATCAGCTTGGAGACCCCGGGCCGAGGCTACTATGTTGGGCTGGATAGGGCAAGCGCTCTCCACCCGCAAACGCTGCTCTGCTACGAGATGAATGGCGAGCCACTGCCTGCGGCTCACGGCGCGCCGTTGCGGTTGGTCACCCCGCTCAAGTACGGCATCAAGAATATCAAGCGGATCGGGACGATCCGTTTTTCCGATCAGCGTCCGGCGGATTACTGGGCCGAACGCGGCTACGACTGGTATGCAGGGCATTAGAGATCGAGGAGATAACGAGGGGCCGGCTTTTGGGCCCTGACTACTGGGAGATCGGCTTATGCGGTTTTCGATGTGGATAGGGATATTCAGCTGCCTCACCCTGACAGCCTCGGCCTTGGGCCAACAGCCGGTGGTCATGAAGGTCCCGGCCCCGGAGTTGCGCGCGATCAGCGACTGGATCAATACCAAGTCGCTCAAGCTGGCGGACCTGCGCGGTCAGGTCGTGGTCCTGCACTTCTGGGCCTTCGGCTGAATCAACTGCGTCCGCAACTACCCTTGGTACAAGGGCTGGCAGGAAAAGTTTGCCGAGAAGGGGTTGACCATCGTGGGCGTGCACACCCCGGAGACGCCGGAGGAGGCGAAAGTCGAGCGCCTGCGCGAGAAGGTTCGTGACAACGGCATGACCTACCCGATCGCGGTGGATAACGCCGGCAAGACCTGGGCCGCCTGGAGCAACCGCTACTGGCCGGCGGTCTACCTCATCGACAAGAAGGGAAACGTGCGCTACCGCTGGTATGGGGAGCTGAACGGGAAGGAAACCAAGGGTGAGGAAAGCATGCGCCAGAAGATCGAGGAACTCCTTGCCGAAGAGAGGAAACCGCCGGCCAAGGCCGACGGAAGTGAGTAGGCATTGCCTATCTTATTAGCCCGGCAACCAAGAAACGCAAAAGAGCCGGACGCGCCAGCGAGGGAAACCGTCCTCCCTCGCTGGCGCGTCAAGCTCTTTTGCGAGCCAGTGGGATCACGCTTGGTCCTTCTTCCGGGCCCGCCAGGCACTACGAACCCTTCTGGAGCCACTCGTTCGCTCCGAGGACCGGAGAATTTGACTTTGCCAGATTTGCCGTCTAGGCTTGCAGCATACGGAACTCCGTACGTAGACTCGCTTTCGTCAAGGTGCGTACGCTCATCTGGCTCGGACACCAGATAAAATCAGCCTTTCTAGCGGTCTGGATTCCCTAGACACGTTCTGCGCTTGTTCCCTCTTCTGTTGAGGTAGTGATCACGATGAAGGTACGTCCCAAGTTGCCTGTCACTACAGGGAAGGCTCGACGTGTTCCGCTGGAGGTGGAAATCCTGGAGGCACGCGTAGTTCCGTCCACCGATCCGCTGGTGGTCGGAAACCTCAGCCCGGAAGATAACGCACCGGATTATCCCGCCGTCCCCACGCAGTCAACCGGCACCGACAGCTCGACGGGTACCAGCACGACCGCTGGCGCGACGGGGCTGGCATTGCCCGTCTTGAACAGCCTGCCGGGCGCTTCCGCTACCCTATATCTCAACTTCGCGGGCGACTGGGTCTCCAACTGGATGGGCTACAGTAACCTTTCCATTCCGGCCTTCGATACCGATGGCGACGGAGCGGCGTTGTCCCAGACCGAGGTTACTGCCATCACGCAGATCTGGCAGATCGTTGCCGAGAATTACGCGCCGTTCAACATCAATGTCTCGACCGTGGACCCGAGGACCGTGTCCGGCTATACGGGTACCGTCTCCCAGATCGATGTGGGCGGCAATGGGGCGTGGCTGGGCGGAACCTATGGCGGTATGGCCCCGATAGGTGGCTTGGCTGGCAGCTCGGCCAACAACCCCGTACGCGGCTTTGTCTTCCCCGACAACCTCGGCAATGGCGCCGTCTACTACACCGGCGAGTCCATTTCGCACGAATCCGGCCACACGATGGGTCTGAACCATCAGGCCGCCTACTCCGGCACCACCCAGACCAACCAGTATCAGCAAGGTCCCGGCGATGGGACGGCGCCGATCCTGGGCGTCTCCTACTATGCCACCCGCGGCATGTGGTGGTACGGCCAAAGTGCCGTCGGCTCCACCGTCTATCAGGATGACATGGCGGTGATCTCCAGCAACTTCGGCTACCGTCCGGATGAAACAGGCAGCACGGCAAGCACCGCGGCCCCGCTGACGGTGTCCGGCACGCAGGTCAGCGCCTCGGGCATCATCGCGACGATGTCCGATGTGGATGTGTGGTCCTTTACGACCGGCGCCGGCTCGGTCAGCTTGTCGGTCAGCGCGCCCAGCTATGGCAACTTGCATCCGCAGATCGAATTGTTGGATGCGTCCGGGAACGTGGTCGCCGGCTGGCAGGACCCGGATAGCGGCACGGCTTCCTGGACGGGTACCTTGGCGGCGGGTTCGTACCGCGTCGTGGTGGCCAGTCATGGCATCAGCAGTG
>JBGQLF010000522.1:0-7143 GCA_041499985.1 Gemmataceae bacterium | reverse complement strand
CCGAACCGGCGTCGTCCTCGCTTGCTATTTCGTCAGCAAAGGCATGACCGCGACGAACGCCATCGCCCGCGTGCGCCGCCTGCGGCCCGGCTCCATCGAGACCGAAGAACAGGCCGAGGCGGTGGAGGAGTTCGCGCGGCGGCGAGAACGGTGATTCGTCTTCTCAGCTAGCTGTCCTTCGTGGCGGAATTCCGCTGACCTTGACTCCTTGCGCGGACCCCCGTATAGTCCCCAGCCTTTTGGCACCCTGGGGACCAAGTCATGGCACGATGGATCCTGTTCACGGTGGTCTGGACGCTGACCGGTTGTTTCAATGGCCTGGTCATCACGCCGACCCACGTCGGTGGGCCAATCTCCGAGACCCTCATCACCGATGCCAAGAGCTGCTTTTGCCGCAATAAGGTAGTCCTCATCGACGTGGAAGGTCTGATCGTGAATGCGCGCACCAACGGTTTGTTGGGCGGCGGCGACAACCCCGTGTCCCTGTTCCGTGAGCGGTTGGATGCGGCGGCCGAGGATTGCCAGGTCAAAGCGGTCGTGCTCCGCATCAACAGCCCCGGGGGCGCGGTTACTGCCAGCGACATTATGTATCAGGATTTGATCCATTTTCGCCGCGATACCCACAAACCGGTCATCGCCTGCATGATGGACGTCGCTGCCAGTGGCGGCTACTACCTGGCCATGGGCTGCGACCAGGTCTATGCCCACCCGACCACGGTGACCGGCAGCATCGGTGTCATCATGAGTCTGTACAACGCCAGCGGCCTGCTCACGCGCCTCGGCGTGGCCAGCGATCCGATCAAGTCGGGACCCAACAAGGATCTCGGCAATCCCGCGCGCCCCATGACCGACGAAGAACGGGCCATCCTTCAAGGCATGGTCAACAGCTTTTACGATCAGTTTGTGAACGTGGTCGTCCGTGGCCGGCAGTTGCCGGAGGAACGCGTGCGGGCGCTGGCGGACGGGCGCATCTATACAGGCATCGATGCCAAACGGCTCGGGCTGGTCGACCAGATCGGCTACCTGGAGGACGCGCTTCAGACGGCGATGGACCTGGCCTGCATCAAGGATGCGACCATCGTCGCCTACGACCGCGGCGAAGGCTATCGAGGCAGCATTTATGCCGGCATGCCGAAGATTCCAAGCGAGATTAGCGTCAAGCTCGAAGTGCCAGGATTGAACAGCCACGCAGGGGCGACCTTCCTCTACTTGTGGCAACCCGGGGAGGCACGCTGAGTACGACGGCCGAGCGTGTTGTGGGAACGGAAGCATCGAAGCTCCCAGGGGCAGGCTTGCCCACCAGACTCCAAGCAACCCAAGGCGCGATTCAATGGGCTCATTCAGCGATCGCCAGAAAGTTACTGGAATGTTGTCAACAGTGGCGCGTGCCCGTGTGCCGGCAGGAACAGAAGGCATCCACGAACAGCCCCCTTTCTGCACTTCTTCGTGTCCCTTGGGGTCCTTCGTGGATCCATTCTGCTGGGAGTAATCTATATTGCAGTGGAGACTCCGCGGAAGCCAAGTCGTGGATTTGGCCGAGATCCCGATTTCGGCCTTGCCGGATGGCACAGGGCCGAATCGCTTGTTTGGCAGCTAATAGGTATGACCACCAATGGCGATGGTATGCCCGCAGTGCAATGATACGTTCGAACAGCGCTTGCAGTGTCCGGCGTGCGGCGTCCGGCTGCTTTATCAGGCCCAGCTGCCGCGTCGTGGGGGCAGTGTGGCCAGTCCCGGATCAGCCTGGCAACAGACTCCCTGGGGGCGCATCATCATCGGACTGCTGTTGTCCCAGGGGCTGTATTACGGCTTCCGCAACCTGTGCATGGCCGGCCTGCTGGTCGCCGGTGAAGGGGCGCCCCGCGACGTCTGGACCACCTTGACGGGTCTGATCCTCCTGCAAGCGTTGCAGGCAGTGGGCGTCCTCATCGCGGGCGCGCTCGCCGGAGCCGGTCAGCGGCAGGGATTCATCTACGGCTCGCTGGTCGGGGTGTGGAACGGCGCATTGTTTATCGTGGCCCAGAACTGGACAGGTGATCAAGAATTCACGGCGGTTGCCCTCTTCGGCCTGCCCATTCTCCAGACGGCCTTCGGCGCCCTCGGCGGCTTCGTCGGCAGCTGCATCTGGAAGCCTCTGGCCTCGTTGACCGTGATCTCCCCGCCGCGGACGCCCTTCCCCCTCGGCACAAGCCGGCGCAAACAGTCCGCGTTCAGCGGTCCCATTGCCTGGGGCCGCGTTGTCACCGGGACCACCGTTGCGGTGGGGGGCTGCATCTGGGCGAACGTCATTCTCGACTACGTGCTCGAAGCGGCCGAGGGGAAGCTGTCGATCAGCAGCCACCTTCAGGCTCAGCTGGTCACCTGGGAAATTACTGCCCTTGCCATGCTCGTCGGCGGCGTCCTGGCCGGCTCCGCGACCTCCAATGGCATCAAGCAAGGGTTCTGCGTCGCCCTGGGGACGAGCGCGGTTCTCCTCGGTGTCCATTTGGCGAGTGCCAATCTCTCCCTCCAAACGATGATCTCGACGCTCGGCTGTAGCGTCTCCTTCGGATTGGTGGGTGGCTGGTTCGGCAGCCAGATGTTGCCACCGCTGGTTCCAGCGCGAGTTCGCAAACGGTTCAGTGGAGCCACTCTGTAATTGCAGATTTGAGATTGCAGATTGCAGATTGTGAATTGCCTTTTAATCTGCAATCTGCAATCTGCAATCTGCAATCTCAAATCTGCAATCTGCAATCTCAAATCTGCTATCGGCGGACGCCTTCTATCCCTTGGGGATCGGGGGAGTCACGCGCCCCAGCGCCTTGAGGGCGCCTTCGACCAGGTGTTGCAATGAAGCAACCCCGGGCAGCGCTGCGCGCGACCCGGGGTCGTTGGCTAGGTGCGGATCGGATGGCGCGCCGGGCACGTCAGCCCTCGGCTTGCGAGGTCCAGGTCGAAAGGAACCTGACCGGCTTGTCTCTTACTGGACGCACGGTCCTTCCGTACACGGGTGGCCGTGTAGAAAGCGGTACACCGACCACGGATGGGAGCAGGACCCAGTGCCGGCGCTCTTGGTCTTGCAACTCTCGCACGAGGCACTGGCACCGCAGGGCGGACACGATTCCGTGGCGCAAGAGTCTTTGTGCAGAGAGCGGAACAAGGGCAAGGCATGGCCGCCCCCGCAAGCCGCGCCCGCCTTGCAGCACGGCGACAGGGCACTCCCATAGCAATAACACACAAAGTAGGTGTATAAAGGTGGCGTGCAGCACGGGGCGAATTTGCTGCCACAACAGCAACCCCAGGGTTGCAGTGGCCGATAGCTCAGCCATTCTACCAGGCAGTGCTGCGAGCCGCCGCACTCGCTCCCGCCACAGCCTGAATGCTGCCGTAGCCAATCCATGAGCAAGAAAGGCTGGTGCGTCTGGCAAGCTGGCCCTGGGCCGCACGACGTACAAGCACCACAGGGAGTCGGCGGTGGAGGCGTGGGCGCTGCCGTCGATTTCTCTTCCGCCGGACTCCTGCCCGCGCCAAGGACCAGGACTGCCGCCGTTACCCATGCAGAGATTCGCAACATGACCGTTCTCTCCCGGCGAAAGCTTGTGTGCCAGAGAACCCGCTGGATTTCCTGTCAAACTCGTTACCGTTCGCAAGTTCCGTATTGTTACGATTCGGCATTTGGGGAGCGGCAGGCCACCGAGATTGTGGGAAAACCCGGCCCTGGGCGCTTCACAGCCGGAAGAGAGGGTAGCATTTGCCCGGACCGCAGGATTTGTGCGGCCCGGCGCCGGCTGTCTCACTTTGCCAGTTTGCGCGAATGGTTGAGGTGCTGGTGGAGATGCTGCAACAGGTCCGGCAGATCCACCGGTTTGGTGAGGAAGTCATCCACCCCCGCTTGCGCCGCTTGCCGGCGTTCCTCGGACGTCACACTCGACGTTAACGCCAAGATGGGAATGGCTCGGGTGACCCAGTCCGCCTTCAAGCGGCGGGTAGTCTCGAATCCGTCGAGCCTGGGCATGAGCAAATCCATGATGATGGCCTGGGGACGAAAAGACTCGGTCAGCTCGAGCGCTTCCACTCCATCGGCGGCACTGGCACAGGCATAGCCGGAAGTCCGCAACAATTCACAAAGTGCAACGCGAGCGTTGGGTTCATCTTCTACGACCAGAATCCGTTGCGCGCGGACCAGGGAACTGACTGCTAGCATGGCTCTGTTCCGGAAATACACGAGTTTCAGTAAAGACGCCGCGCTCTCTTGAGATGGTTCCGCATTCGCTTGGCGTCATCGCGCCTCTTTCTTCTGTAGAATGAGTGCAAATGATGTACCGTTCGGCCACAGGAGCGGACAACGCCTGGGCTCGCGCTCCTGCTTAGAGGGGTGGAGATGACCTTTTTTCGCGATCCCAGCCACACTTCCGTGGAGTTCGCACCCGGGGCCTCCGTGCAGGATCTCGACACCCTCCGCCTCCTCTTGGTCGATGTACTGCGGCCAGTCCATTTCTTTGTCGATCCCTCGATCACTCTCGAATGGGAATACCAGCCGCAGGTGGAAGAATCCTGGGAGATCTTTCAAGGTCGGCTCCTCGATCCGGCGCAGACGCGCCGGCGCCAGACCTTCGAAACCTGGAACGTTTTTCTTCGCGACGCTGGTGGACGTTCGGCGGAACCGGTGCTCTCCCTGAAACTGGACCGAGTGGCGCAACGGCTGCATGTCACGCGGGCCATCCAGTCCCATGCCTGGGAAGGCTACGATGCTGGGGACAACGTATTCCTGGGTCGTGAGACACGCAAATGGGTGCGCGAATTGGTGGGGAGCATTCATCTGCGGCTCTTCAGTGACGCGAATTGTTTGCGCGACGAACTCATCGGGCTCCTCTTTCAGGCGGTGATCGGCACCAGCAGGCTGCCGCTCACCTCGGTGGAAGCACCTCTGCCAGCGTTTTCCTTCGGCAAGCTCGCCTATGTCTATCGTTCCGACCTTGGCGCTTCGGAAAAAGCGTCCCAGCCGCTCCGAAGCTTCCGCGACCTGATCCAGAAGGCCCTGGGCAAGGACCTTGCCTGGCTGGAGAAAGCCAAGCTGTTGGAGGCCGTACTGCGGACCCTCACCCCCCAGGATGTGGGCGAGGCCGCTGAGCTGTTCGCGATCCGGTGGGGCCAGCTGGGGCATACCGCGCCTGAGCTAAACGCGCTCTTGCGGACACTCTTCAACGAAGTGGCCCTGTCGCCCTACACTGACTTTGTGGATACCACTCTTGCATGGGTTCAATCCCTTGTGGACAAGGGCTATCTCAGCGGGACAGATGAAGTTGATTTCTTGAGCTACCTGCTTCGGCAGATCGGGCGCCATCTGACGGCCTATGATCTCATCACGTTCCACCACCGCGGAGCGAATTATCCCGACGCGCTCCTGCTCGACGCGGTGCTACGGGCGTATCGCCAGCGGATCACCTGCTGGCCCGAATTGTTCCTGCGCGCGACCAGTGATGGGCCGTTGCAGCAAGACCGCAAGCGCGTGCGGCGGCGGGCGCTGCGCCAGGCCTGGATGTTGCGCTGCCGGTATCAGGGACTACCCGTGCCTGATTTCCCTACGTCCGCGGGGGAAAATTTGCGCGTGCTGCCACTCCCCTATGGTCGGGTGCCTGAGGAACAGATCGTGGAGCCGGCCAAGCGGAGCAAACGGCTCTTCGCCGGCAGCGCGCTGGAACTTTCCGCAAGCACGGCAGTGGCGGAGGCGTTACAACAGAGCATGGCCGACTTGGAGCATCCCACGGAGCTGCAAGAGCTGGGCCGGGCATTGTTCCTGGACCGCCCTCTCGGTCTCTTCAAAGCACCTACTGAGCCGGATCAGACACTGCTGTTCTCCTATGAAGCATACAGCGCGCGCATTGCCGAGCAGCGTCTTGAGTACCTGGCCCAAGGGCTCGGCCTGCTCTCCGATCCCGCGGCGTACGAGGCCGCTCGACGGCGTCTGCGCTCGCTAGGTCCAAGCGAGGGAGTGGAGTTGCCGCTGGCCTCCAGCAAGCCACGTCCCGGGGTGGTCTCACTCCAGGATGCCCAGCGGATAGCTCCCGATTTCAGGGTTCAGCGAACGACACGCAGGACAGTGCAAGACCTGCTTGCACTGTTTGATTTCGCGCCGATTGCCCGCTTTTATTCCCTGGATTATCTGCATTCAGGGCGGCGGGTCCTCATTCTGGATGAGGGGTCTGGCACGGCCCGCACCGCAGGAGTGCTGACGATTTACGATGCCATCTTCCGCAAGCGCATGGAACTGCAAGTCGATCCTTCGCTCGGCTATGAACGGCGGGCCGGGCAGGAATATCCGGCGGCAGGCTTGCGCGTGCTCCGGATCTGGCAAGCGGCCGCCGATGATGGCACTTGCGTCGAACACGACTTGCGGGGAGAAGCATTGGTGGTTCGGCCGAGGTCGAACTTGGACTAGCCCGCAGCGCTGGCGAGGGGTGCGGCGATCCCTCGCCAGCGCTGCGGGCTTAGTCCGAGTCCGAGACTCGAACCTCTATCCGGCATTCAGGATCGTCTCCCAGGCATTGATCTCGTCGCTGTTGGCGGAGCGATGGAGCACATCCTGGTAAACGATGGCGATCCACTGGCCCGCGTTGCCCTGTCCTTTATGGGCCTGATCGAAATACTCCGAGGAGCCAACGAAGCCCGCCGCAATGTCCTCATTGCTGGTCCCATTCACGAACGCGTTGACCCAGCCGTCGATCTCTTGCTGCGATGCAGCGCGACCCAGGTAGGTCTGGTACAGATTCTGAACGCGAAGGCCCTCCCGCTCCGGACTAGCGGCGAATCCCAGTGCCACCACCGAGGCCGGCGTGCTCGCATTCAGGACCATTTCCCAACCCTGCACTTCCTCATTTGCGGGCGCTCGCCCGAGTAGATCGTGGTACATGCCGACGATCCAGGCTTGACCAGTACCGCCGTGGTTCTGGATGTACTCCGCCGAGCCCAGGAAAGCCGCCTCCAGCTTCTCGTCGCTGAGCCCTTGTAGCATGGCCTGGACCCAGCTGTTCAGCCCATCCGGCTCGGGTGCCCGCCCGAGATACTGCTCGTAGGCCTGCGTGACAAAGTCCTGATACTGCTCCGAGCTATGCGTAAAGACCCGGGCCGCTTCCCGGAGATGGGCTGGAGGGGATACGGGCGGGG
>JBGQLF010000521.1:0-7153 GCA_041499985.1 Gemmataceae bacterium | reverse complement strand
TATCATGATCATCGGGACACGAGGCGGTGGCCCAAGTGGAGGATAAAGCTATGCCAACTATCACCATCGAAGAAGCCCAGGCGAAGCTGCCGGATTTGATCAATAAGCTGGCCACGGGAGTAAGAATCGTGATAACCCGGAACAGCCAGCCGGTCGCCGAATTGATGCCGATCCAGTCTGCGAACCCACAACCGGTGTTCGGCAGTTGCAAAGGCCTATTGACGATTGTTACCGAGGACGAGGAACACCTTGAGGACTTCAAAGAGTACATGTCATGAAACTGCTGCTTGATACACACACATTGCTGTGGTTCGTACTGGGCGACCCCCAATTGAGCAGCACGGCGCGGGCCCTGATTCTCGACCCAGCCAACACAAAGCTGGTCAGCCCGGCGAGCTATTGGGAGATCGCCATCAAGGTGAGGACTGCCAAGTACAAGCTGAATGCACCCTATGACGTCTTCATGCAGCGGGGTATCCTCGGCAACGGTTTTCCTCATCCTGCCGGTCGAGTTGAAACACACGGCGGCGCTGACAATCTTGCCACTTCATCACCGAGACCCCTTCGAGCGCTTGCGGATTGCTCAGGCGATGGTCGAAGGGATTCCTCTGGTCAGCGCTGATACGGCCTTCGATGCCTACCCGATCACCCGGCTCTGGTAAGAACTGCTAGGAGCAAAAGCAGCCGGAAGAGAGTCACGCTAACTACCGGCTGTGTAGCATTGCCAGGCCCGCGCGAAGTCTTGCTGGAGGAGATAAACTGCGGCCAACAGCCGCCCGGCTTCTTCGTCTCGACGCAGGACCTGCACTCCCTCCGCGATCGCGACTGCCCGTTGCCATTGTCCCCGGGCTGCGTACCAATGGGCCGTCGCTAGAGCGCGGCCACGCTGTTCTTCCAGTGCGAACAGTAAAGACAGATCCGCGCGACAGCGCCGGCAATTGGGTCCCTGTTCGACTTCAGCGCGGCAGACGGGACAGCGCATGGATCACACATCTTCCAGGTAGAAGAGGACATCGGCCAGCTCGTTGCACGCCTCGGTCACCCGCTGCCATTGGCGATCGACGAGACCCGCGCGCACTCGTTCCATGAGGCGCTCGAGCTCGGGGCGGTCTTCGGGGGGTGCGCTCTGAAGAAGGCGCTCGGCTTTCTCTAGCAGCGCGCGCGCCTGCACCGCTTCGCGCTGTCCTTCGCGTGGGCCAGGCACCAGCTCGGGGAACTCCGGTTCGAGTCCGGGCTCCTCGGCGCCGTCCTCGTCCGGCTCGTTCCAGAGTTCCTCCAGCCGTTCGCGAGCTGCATCCCGTTCCTCGCGCTCATAGCGGGCCAGTGCATTCTCGATCGTGATCTGCTTCTGCAACCCCGTAGCGCGCTCGCGCGCGGAGACCTTGAGCATGCCGTCCAGGTTCAGATCGAGCTGCACTACCAGCTGATTGCCAGCCGGTACCTGGGCCAACCCTTGGATCAGGAAACGGCCCACACGGTGGTTCTGGCGGACGTCGTCGCTCTCGCCCTGGTACACGTCAATTTCGACCTCCGCCTGGTGGTCGTAGACGGTCTGAAACACTTCGCTGCGCGATGCGGGCAGTGGTGTCGTCCGGTGAATGATCGGCGCGAAATGGAACGGTGAGCCGAACCCGTGCAAGTCGCCGCCCAGGCATTTGATACCCAGCGAGTGCGGTGTGATGTCCACAAGGACGGCGCCTACATCGGTCCCGGCGATGATCGCCGCCTGAATCGCCGCGCCCATTGCCACGCACAGGTCCGGATTCACTTCCTGATGCGCAGGCTGCTCGAGACGTTCCTCCAGGAGCCGGCCTACCATCGGTGTCCGCGTGCTCCCACCCACCAACACCACCTTGTTGATGGCCGACGCCGTCAGGTGGGAATCATCGAGGGCCCGTTGCACACAATCCATGGTGCGATCCATGAGCGGCCGAATCATGGCCTCGTACTCTTCCCGGCTGATTTCCATGTTCAGATGCAGGGCGCGGCTGTCCTTCTCCATCAAGAACTCTTCTTCGATGCGGGCGAACGGGTGGGCGGAAAGATGGCGCTTGGCCGCCTCGACCGCGCGCAACAGCCGGGACTTGGCGATCAGGTTGGTGCGCGGGTCGACGCCATGCTCGCGCTGGAACTGTTCGCTGACATGCTTCAGGAGCAAGTCGTCAAAGTCATCGCCGCCTAGCTGCGTGTCACCATGACTGGCGAGCACTTCGACGACACCCTCCTGGGTCTGCACGATCGAGACATCGAAGGTTCCGCCTCCCAGGTCGTACACGAGCATCCGCCGCAGCTCGCGCTGGCTGGGATCGTAGGTGAGCGAAGCGGCCGTCGGCTCATTGAGGATGCGGACCACCTCCAGGCCTGCCAGTTCGCCCGCTTCACGCGTGGCCTGGCGCTGGGCATCGTTGAAGTACGCCGGCACGGTGATGACCGCTTTTTGCACCGCTTCACCGAGCTGTTGCGACGCGCGGTCCCGGAGCTGGCGCAAGATCATCGCCGAGATCTCTTGCGGCCGATACTCCTGGTCGCCAAGCTTGACTTTGACATCCTGACCCATCTTGCGCTTAATCGACTTGATCGTTCGTTCGGGGGCCAGTACCCACTGGTTGCGCGCCGCCTTGCCGACGAGCAGCCGGCCATCTTCGGACAACCCCACGAACGACGGCAGGATCGGATCCCCGTCCTCTTCGAGGACATGCGGTTGGCGATCCCGGATGATGGCCACCTCACTGTTGGTGGTCCCCAAGTCGATGCCCACTATCGGTTGCATGACAGGATACCCTCATGAGCCCAGATTGCTAAGGTTTGGCCACTCGCACCTGAGCGTAGCGAAACACTCGGTCGCGCCACAGATAGCCTCGCCGGACTTCCTCCACGACTTGGTTTGCAGGCTCGCCGCTGTCGTGGACAACATCCACCACTTCCATCTGCTCCGGATCGAACGGCTGACCGACCGCGGGGATCGGTTCCAAGCCCTGTTGCTGCAAGACCCGTTCCACGCGCTGTACACTCATTGTATAGCCGGTTACTACCGAATCGAGCACCTGGCGGATGCGCTCCGCGGCCTCTTGCGCGTCCTGCTGCATGCTGAGCCGTCTTTGGCGTTGCTCGTCCTCGACTTGGGTCGAGGCAACGACGGCTGCTGGCTCCTCCGGTTCCTGTCCAAACCACCTCGCGAAGAACGAATCCCGGGCTGGAACAACGGGGGCAAGTGCGGACGAGCGCGGGGACTCTGGTAAGGGTTGCAGTGCTCCACGAATCTGTTCGAGCGCCGGCCAGACCCCATCTTGCACCCGCTGCACCTGCCGGCCGGCCAGAGCCAATGCATCGTAGATATCCACCAGGGCCTTCAAGAGAGGCCGCAGCTGCTCGTCCTGAGCCTGTGAGTCCGCGGCCAGCGCCAGGGCTTGGGGACGTCGCAGGGCCTCGACCGCCTGGCCGAGCTGTCGCAAGCTCTCGACGTTGAGTTCCTGTTGGACCCTGGTGGCCTTCGTCTGCAAATTGACCTCATGCCGCAGCGCCACGAACTGGCTCAGCAGCGTGTGCAGGTCCATCGGTTCCGCGTCGTCTGCCGGAGGTCGAGCTGTGGGCGCTGTGGCAGCCAGCTGCTGGAGCCAGGCGCGAAAATCGCCCAGGGTCGCTTCGATCACTTCCGGCGTTAGGGCTTTTGCTGCATCGCCAACAGCGTTTGCAAGGACAAGCGGCGGCGGGAACTCTGACATGCAATCTCCTCGATCAGGGCGTGCACACTTTCGTTCTTGCCGGCCTCAAAGAGCCGATAGCGTAAGCGTGTATTCAGGTCCTTCAAATTCTCATAGGCCTCGCGCACCGCGGCAAACTTCTCGGGGTGATGCTCCGGGGAGAACTGGCGTACCAGCTCCAGATACCGGTGGCGAATGGTGTCGTCGTCGGCATCGGCGGGCAACCCTAATACTTGATACGGATCCGTCATGACTCGGTACCCTTCTTCGAACAACGCAGGATCGTTCCCCAGGAGGCACGAACTGACCCTGTGCGACCTGAGCCCGACGCGCGAGCGAGGGGCGAGCGAACCCCTCGCTTGCGCGTCGGGCTCAGGTCGCGTGAGATTGTGAACCAGTTGGTGCTAGAATCTGTCATCCTCATCCTCATCGAAATCGTCGTCGCCCGCGAAGTCGAAGAACTGATTGAACATATCCTCAAACATGCCCATGGCCTCCGGACTGCTCAGCAGGTTATGGGCTCCGAGCATCTGCTGGCGCTGCTGGATGTCTGCCAGCAAGGCTTTCCGTTGCTCATCCTCGGGTAGCTTCATGGCCAAATCGTGAGCCCTGGCCAGAAGCGGCTGCACCTTCCAAATTGGACAGCGGTAGGGTCCCATCGCGATATAGGTTTCCGCTTCCAGGAAATAAAAGGTCGGACTGTGCGGAAACCGTCTTTGTCCCAGCGTGGCACAGCTGCGTAACAGTTTCTGCGCCTCCAGACCCAACAGAGATTGGCCCAGCTTCGTCAGCTGCTCCTCGGTAAACTCGACGCGCAAGGCTTTTTCGACATACGCCAGGACCTTTTTCTCGTGCGTCTTTTGACCCAGGTACTTGACTCCCGCCAACCGATGCGAACAGGTGGTAACAGCGATGGCGACCGCGGCCGCGGCCGACGGCGGCTCGCTCAGGCCTTGCTTGAAGTCCTGATCAAAGCGGCTCTTCAGCGCCCGTGGCAATTTGAGCCGAATCGTCTCGATGAGCATACTGTAGGCGACAGCCAGGCGCGTGTCCGCCCCGGCCAAGGCCTGTTGGAGCAGCTCTTCCCCACGCACGGGATCGCCCGCCTTAAACTCACATGCCGCCCACTTGCACAGCGTCGCCGGCCGGTTCTTGCCTTCATCGAAGGTCAGGGCGGTCTGGTACTCAGACCGGGCCGTGTCGAATTGTCCCGCCTCGGCATGGGCTCGGGCATTGAACAGTTGTGCTTCGGCGACCAAACCGCGCAGCCGGCGATCCAGCGGATTGGCTTTCAGGGCCCGCTGGTACAGGCTCAACGCTTCGGCGTAGGCGCTGCGCCGTTTGAGCTGGCCGCCGAGGTCCACGAGCGTGGGCACATGCTCCGGGAAGCGCTCGAGCAAACGCTGTGCCACCTCCTCCGCCTGGGCGTCCTCCTCCTGCTCGCGGTAGTAGTGATAGAGCGCCTCATAGGTCTCCAATTGATCCGGAGCCAGCTCCAGGCTGCGTCGAAAGCACTCTTCGGCGCTCGGTACCAACGGCTTGGGCCGATCGGGGTGATCGCGCAGGAAGGGCGGCAAATCGGGCATGCTGTCGGGATCGGGGACCAGGCCGGCGTTGTGTCCCATGTGGCACCAGACCAGGGCACGAACCCGTGTCGCTTGCTCCCCGGGCCAGGCTGCCGGGTGCTCAGCAACGCCACGCTCATACTTCTGCCACTCTTTATGAGCACTGGCCAGTTCGCCCAGATGCTCGAAGAGCATGGCCCGCAGGCGCGCCAAGTGGGGATCGTCGGCGGGAGTCCCGAAAACACGCTGATAGCGCCCGACGTCCTCGGGTTGCCCGGAATGGACAAGCGTCCAGAAATAGCAGGCCGCCAAGCGCTGAACCATCTGCGGTGCCAGTTGGCGGAGGCTTGGGAGCAATCCCTCGGCCAGCCGCAGCGCCTGGGACAGCTGCTCCTCATTGGCCAATGTGGTCTGGATGACGCGCAGCGGCTGCACTAACCCCGAGTCTTGCAAGCGATCGCCCTGGCGTTGCAGAATCGTTTGCGTCTCCGGGGGCAGAGCGGCACGGTAGGCTGGATCGATGCGAAAGCGCAGCGGCGCCACCAGGCGCGCGGGCAAGCGCTCCGACGTGAGTCGCTGCCAATTCTCGAGGGCGCGGGCATCGTCTTTCTGGTAGTACGCCATCAGGCCGCGCAAGAGCAGCTTCCATTCCAGGAATGGCGATTGCAGACCGATCCCTTGGAGGGTTTCGCGGGCCGGTTCATCCTGGCCTGCCTCCAGCTGGCTGAAGGCCTGAAGAATCAGGTCAAACTGGCCCTGGAAGGCGTCGGGCAGGAGCTTGCGTCCGGCCGCCCCACGTGCGAGAGCTGCGTCGGCTGCTTGGACGAGCACGCGGGACGTGGCGGAGGAGGCCGGCACATGCGCCAGCAGGTCCAAGGCTTGGCGCACTTCCCCCACGGCAGCCAGCTCTTGTGCAATCTGTTCCAGCACAGCTGGCTGGCCGTCGGCTAACTGCACTGCATTTTGCAACACCTGCTGGGCGTCCTGGGGGCGGCCCTGGGTCCGGAGTTGGCGGGCGCGCCCCAGGTAGATCTTCTGCATGAGCTCTTTGTGGGCCGGCGCCGGATCTTGTTTGTACAACTGCTTGCCCAGCTCGAGGGCGTTTTGGTAGCGCCCCTCGCGCACGGCGATCTCGACACGGGTCTTGAGATCACCCATGGACAAATGTGCCGGAGCCCAGCGTTTGGCTTTTTTCTTGACCACAGAGACAGCTCAGGCTAGCGGTGAGGAGGCAACGGCCAGCGTCCGGCCAACCGGTCTGGCCGCTCCTGCGGGAACTCCTAGCTTACTACAGGAGTAACTATAGCGAAACCTGTACCGATTGCCTCTGGTACTTTGCTGCCTGCTGATTGCTGAAGCATGAATCCGCGTGAACTAATCTTACTCAGCCCGTATCGGCTGCCTGGCCAGAATTCGCTGATGCTCGGCAACGAGGACGTGGCGGCCTTCCTCAACGCCTACACGGCACTCTGGCACCCCGCTGTCGCGCAGGGCGCCCTCAGCCCGCCACGTCTAGGCTCGCCGTATGATTACGAGCAACCCAGTGAAGGCCATGTCTATGCCGTGCCCGAGAGCCCGCCGCTCATCCTGCCCGACGACTGGGACCAGCGGGTCAGCGACATGGGAGCTTTGGCTTTCCGCGCCAGCGCCGATCGTGCCCTGACGCTCTCCAATCTGCACGACGCCCTTCGCACAACCTCAAGCGGTGCCCCCGCTCTGCACGCTCTGCCCGCGGAAAAGTTCGGCGCGTTCTTCGGCATCGGATTCGGCTACCTGATCCTTGAGACGTTGTGCGAGGCGATGCAGCACGAGAATTTCCTGGCGACCGGCGAGCTATGGCAAGATGTGCAAAACGCCATCGCCGCCCTCGCTGACCCCGACCCGGAC
>JBGQLF010000520.1:0-7161 GCA_041499985.1 Gemmataceae bacterium | reverse complement strand
GTCCGAACGACTGCCGTCGCCAACGGCGACCTCTCCAATAAGATCACCGTCGATGTCAAAGGCGAGATCTTGGAGCTCAAAGACACCGTCAACACCATGGTGGACCAGTTGCGCTCGTTCGCGGCCGAGGTGACCCGTGTGGCCCGCGAGGTCGGTACCGATGGCAAGCTCGGTGGCCAGGCTGATGTCAAGGGCGTGGCCGGCACCTGGAAGGACCTCACGGACAGCGTGAACTCGATGGCCAGTAACCTGACCAGCCAGGTGCGCAACATCGCCGACGTCACCAAGGCCGTCGCCAACGGCGACCTCTCCAAGCAGATTACCGTCGATGTCAAGGGCGAAATTCTCGAGCTCAAAGACACCATCAACACCATGGTGGACCAGCTCAGCTCGTTCGCCTCGGAAGTGACGCGCGTCGCCCGCGAGGTCGGGACCGAGGGCAAGCTCGGTGGCCAGGCCCAGGTGAAGGGTGTCTCAGGTACCTGGAAAGACCTGACGGACAACGTCAACTCCATGGCCGGCAACCTCACCAGCCAGGTGCGCGGCATCGCCAAGGTGGTGACGGCCGTGGCCAACGGCGACCTCAAGCAAAAGCTGACCGTCGAGGCCAAGGGCGAGATCGCCGCCCTGGCCGACACCATCAACAACATGATCGATACCCTGGCCACTTTCGCCGATCAGGTGACCACGGTGGCCCGCGAGGTCGGCGTCGAGGGCAAGCTCGGGGGCCAGGCGTCGGTGCCCGGCGCCGCCGGCACGTGGAAGCACCTCACCGACAACGTGAACCAGCTGGCCGCGAACCTGACCACGCAGGTTCGCGCCATCGCCGAGGTGGCCACCGCGGTCACCAAGGGCGACCTGACCCGGTCGATCACGGTCGAGGCCCTGGGTGAGGTGGCGGCGCTGAAGGACACGATCAATGAAATGATCCGCAACCTCAAGGACACGACCCAGAAGAACACCGAGCAGGACTGGCTCAAGACCAACCTGGCCAAATTTAGCCGTATGCTCCAGGGGCAGAAAGAACTGCTCACCGTGGGCCGGCTGATCCTCAGCGAGCTAGCCCCCGTGGTGAGTGCCCAGCAGGCTGTGTTCTACTTCCTGGACGCCAACCGGGAGCTGCCGCAATTGACGCTGCTGGCCAGTTATGCCGACCGCGGGCAGAGTGCCATCGGCCGGACGCTCGGTCTCGGAGAAGGGCTGGTCGGCCAGTGTGCTCTGGAAAAGCAGAAGATCCATATCACCGGCGCCCCCCCCAATTACATCCGGATCTCCTCCGGGCTGGGCGAAGCACCGCCGCAGAGCATCATTGTGTTGCCGGTGGTGTTCGAGGGGCAGGTGAAGGGCGTGCTGGAACTGGCGTCGTTCGATCGTTTCAACCCGACGCACGAGGCCTTCCTCGACCAGTTGACCGAAAGTATCGGCATCGTGCTCAATACGATCGAAGCCAACATGCGTACGGAGGACCTGCTCAAGCAGTCCCAGTCGCTGGCCCATGAGTTGCAGAGCCGGCAGGAGGAGTTGCAGAATACCAACCAGGAGCTTCAGGAGAAGGCCGGCCTGTTAGCCCACCAGAACCAGGAAGTGGAACGCAAGAACCGCGAAGTCGAACAAGCCCGGAAAGCGCTGGAAGAAAAGGCCAAGCAGCTGGCCCTCACGTCCAAGTACAAGTCGGAGTTCCTGGCCAACATGTCGCATGAGCTGCGCACGCCGCTCAACAGCTTGTTGATCCTGTCCGACCAGCTAAGCAAGAACCCCGAGGGCAATCTGTCGTCGCGGCAGACCGAGTTCGCCAAGACGATCCACTCCTCGGGCAACGATCTGTTGATGCTCATCAACGACATTCTCGACCTGTCGAAGATCGAATCCGGTACCGTGATTGTCGATGTGGGGGAGCTGCGCCTGGCCGAGCTCCAGAGCTACGTCGAGCGGACCTTCCGCCACGTGGCCGAGTCCAAGGCCCTCGACTTCCTGATCAACCTCGATCCGAAACTGCCCAGGTCGATGTTCACCGATGCCAAGCGGTTACAACAGGTCATCAAGAACCTGCTGTCCAACGCCTTCAAGTTTACGCAGAATGGCCAGGTGGCGTTGAATGTGGAGCTGGTGCAGGACGGCTGGAACCGGGACAACGAGGATCTCAACCGTTCCCCGGCCGTGATCTCGTTTTCCGTCTCGGACACGGGCATCGGTATTCCCCAGGACAAACAGCACATCATTTTCGAGGCGTTCCAGCAGGCCGACGGCAGCACCAGCCGGAAGTACGGCGGCACCGGCCTGGGGTTGGCGATCAGTCGCGAGCTGTCGCGGCTCTTGGGCGGCGAAATCGGCCTGGTGAGCACTATGAGCAAGGGGAGTACCTTCACCCTCTTCCTCCCGCAAACGTACACGCCCCAGAAAGCGTCCCGCAAGGCGAACCCGGCCCTGACGGAACCGAGTTCCCCCCGAGTCAACAGCAGTGTTCCCAGCACCCAGAGCGAACCCGCACCCGCGATTCCGGAACCGCCCAGGCTCGTCAACGAAGTCGGCGATGATCGGGAGACCATCCAAAGCGGCGACCAGGTTCTGTTGATCGTCGAAAACGACCTGCCCTTCGCCCGGCTGTTGCTGGACACGGCCCACGAAAAAGGCTTCAAAGGATTGGTAACCTCCCTGGGCGCCGCTGCCCTGGCCTTGACGCGCGAGTACAGCCCCGTCGCCATCACCCTGGACCTGTGCCTGCCCGACATTGACGGCTGGCGGGTTCTGGAGCGTCTGAAGAACGACATCCAGACGCGCCATATCCCCGTGTGCGTCATCTCGACCGAAGAGGCGATGGAACGGGGCCTGGGTTTGGGAGCCATTGGCGTCGTCAACAAGCCGATCAAGACCAAGGAGACCCTGGAGCAGGTGCTGGAGGACCTCCGCGAGTTCCTCGGGCGCTCGACCAAGGAGCTGCTCGTGGCCGGGCGGAATCAGACGAAGCGCGATCGGCTGCTGGAGTTCATGGACGGCGACGGCGTGCACGTGACCTCCGTGGACAGCGGGCGCGATGTCCTGGAGAACCTGCGGCAGCGGCGGGTCGACTGCGTGGTGCTGGATCCGGATTTGCCGGACATGCCGCTGGCCACGTTCGCCGAAGAGCTGATGCGGGAACCGGGACTGCACGACTGCCCGGTGCTGGTCTACTCGGATGCGGAGCTTTCGCCGCAAGACGAGGCCGGGCTGCGCGATCTAGGCCAGAAGGTGGCCCTACGGCATGTGCGCTCGCCCGAGCGCCTGCTGGATCAGGCCGCCTTCTTCTTGCACCATCCCGTGGCCAAGCTGGCGCCGGACCGCCGGCAAATGCTGGAGCAGCTCCACCAGACCGACAAAGTCCTGGCGGGCAAGAAGGTCTTGATCGTCGACGATGACATCCGCAACATCTTCGCCTTGACGAGCATCCTCGAGTGGCACAACATGACCATCCTCTCGGCCGAGACGGGCCGGGGCGCCATCAAGATCCTCGAGGAGCAGCCGGATGTCGATATCGTCTTGATGGACATCATGATGCCCGTGATGGACGGGTTCGAAACCATGCGCGAGATCCGCAAGATTGAGCGCTTCAAATCGCTACCGATCATCGCCGTCACGGCCAAGGCAATGAAGGGAGACCGGGAAAAGTGCATCGAGGCCGGCGCCTGGGACTACTTGTCCAAGCCGGTGGATGCCGAGCAAATGTTGGCCGTGCTGCGGTCCTGGCTGCATCGTTAGTTGGGGAGTGGTAGAGTGGTAGAGTGGTGAGTAGTAGAGTGGTGAGTGGTACGAGACACCCCTCACCACTCCACCTCAGGTTTCTACATATGGCAACTACCGAGACGGCGAGTATTCTGGTCGTCGACGACCTGCCCGAAAAACTGATGGTCTTCCAGGCGATTCTGGAGGAATTGGGTGAGAACGTGGTGACGGCCCAGTCGGGGCGGGAGGCGTTGCGGTACTTACTCGATCAGGATTTCGCGGTCGTCCTCCTCGACGTCAATATGCCGATCATGGACGGCTTCGAAACCGCCACGCTAATCCGGCAACGGAAGCGGACGCAGCACACGCCCATCATTTTTGTCACCGCGTTCCACGATGATGTGCATACCGCCAAGGGCTATTCTCTCGGCGCGGTCGATTATATCCTCTCCCCGGTGGTGCCGGAGATCCTCCGCACCAAGGTCCGCGTGTTCGTAGACCTGTTCAAGATGACCGAACGCGTCAAACGACAGGCCCAGGAGCACGTCACCCTGGCCCACGAGCAGGCGGCTCGGGCCATGGCGGAGCAGACCATGCGCCGTTCGACCTTCCTGGCCGAGGCCAGCAAGGTCCTGACCAGCTCGCTCGATTACGACGCCAATGTGCGCGATGTGTCGCGTGTGGCGGTGCCTTTTCTCGGAGACTTGAGTGCCCTCACGCTGGTCGATGAGTTCGGTCATCTCGGCAAGACTGAGCTGGCCTGGTTCGATCCCATCGACGGCACGCGTCTGTGTACCATCGCCGATGAACAGGGTATCCAGGGGCAGCTGCTGGCGACCCTGAAGCAGGTACTCGCGACAGAAACTACGGAATTCCTGCCGCAGATCCCTCCAACCTCCCTGGCGCCGCAAGCCTGGAAGGCGTCGCGTTGCGATGAGGAACCGACTCCCCCCGCGCCGGACTTCGCGCTGAATTCCGCGATCATCCTACCGCTCGTGGCGCGCGGCCGAACGCTGGGCGCCCTTTCCCTGGCCCTGGGGCCCTCCGGCCGCCGCTATGATCCCGCGGACCTGGCCGTGGCCGAGGAGTTGGCCAGCCGGGCCGCCATCGCGCTGGATAACGCCCGCTTGTATCGCGACGTCCAGGAAGCCGATCGCCGCAAGAACGAGTTCCTGGCGATGTTGGCTCACGAGCTGCGCAACCCCCTGGCGCCGATTCGCAACGCCGTGCAGATCTTACGCCTGCGGGGTCCGGAGAAGTCCGAGCTGGGCGACGTCCGCGACATGATCGAACGCCAGGTCCAGCATCTGGTCCGCCTGGTCGACGACTTGCTTGACGTTTCCCGAATTACGCGCGGCAAAATCCGCTTACAGACCGAGCCGGTCGAGGTGGCCGTGGTGGTGGCCCGGGCAGTGGAGACCAGTCATCCGCTGCTGGATGCACGCCGGCATCAGTTGACCGTCTCGGTGCCCGCGGAATCCCTGCGCGTGGAGGCGGACCCGGTTCGCTTGGCCCAGGTGTTGGCCAACCTCCTGAATAACGCGGCCAAGTACACCGAGGAGGGGGGACGGATCTGGCTGGCCGTGGAGCGGGAAGGCAAAGAAGTCCTTCTCCGTGTGCGCGATACCGGCATCGGCATTCCGCCGCACATGTTAGCGTCCGTCTTCGACCTGTTTACTCAGGTGGACCGGTCTCTGGATCGTTCCCAGGGCGGCCTGGGCATCGGCCTGACCCTGGTTCACCGACTGGTCGAGATGCACGCGGGCAGCGTACAGGCCTTCAGTGCCGGTGCCAACCTGGGAAGCGAATTCGTTGTGCGCCTGCCCCTCTTACCCGATGAGTGCTTCGAGCGGGCCTCCGGCAACGGTGTGACCGAAGCTCTGGTGCAGGGTGCGCGGCACCGTATCCTGGTCGTCGACGATAACGCCGATGCGGCCGAGAGCCTGGCCCTGTTACTCCAGATCGCCGGCCACGAGGTGCAGAGCTGTCACGATGGTCCGGCGGCCCTGGCCGCCGCCCAGGCCTTTCAACCGGACATCATCTTGCTGGACATCGGCCTACCGGGAATGGATGGGCACGAAGTGGCCCGGCGCTTGCGCGCGCAGAAGGAATTCGAGAAAGTCCTGTTGGTGGCGCTGACGGGCTACGGCCAAGATGAAGACCAGCGCCGCTCGCGCGAGGCCGGCTTCGATCACCACCTCGTCAAACCGGTGGAGCCCGAGGCCCTGTTCGCGCTCTTCCCTTCAAGAAGGGGCCCGATAAGCCCGAAGTGCCAGCGAGGGACAACCGCGTCCCTCGCTGGCGCTTCGGGTTAGTGGTCCATGAAGCTTCGATGGACGGGTTTCCGTAGGACGGCTCTCCCGAGCCGTCCTGCTGGGCCGGACGGCTCGGGAGAGCCGTCCTACCCGTCAAATGCAAGGTTGACCAGACAGTAGTACACCGCGGAAGTGCTAGCAGCAACCGCAGCAAACCGGAGTGCTATTGAGCAGCACGCAGCACGTGCAGCCCGTCTTGACCATGCAGGCCAGGCAATCACAGCACGCCTGAATCATCTCGCAACACTTGGCATCGCCGCTGGTGCAGGTGATGCAGACGCCGTCTTTGGTCATCTCGCACTTGCACAGGCCCATGGTCAAGTTGCAGCAGCAGACCATCATGCCGTTGAGCATGCAGCAGCAGCTGCACATGCCGCCGGCCAGCATCGTGCACAGGTTCTGCACCATGCTACAAGCCATCTTGTCGTCACAGGAGCAGACGAGTTTCATGCCGCCCGTACACTTCTCCAGCTTCATGGTACAGCGTGGCACCATGAGCCAGTTGACGCCCGCGGGCACCGCGGTCGGGGCCGTCATTCCACCCATTCCCATGCCAGGAGTGCCCAGGGCCGGCATCCCCATTCCGGTGCGTTCCATCATCACTGTGCTGGACATGTCGCGAACTCCTTTCCAGGACTGGCTTCTGCCGTAGTCCACGAAGAACCGAATACCGACGGAAGCCAACCCATAGCTTCCGCGGGTGAGGTTTCTGTCGGCCCGGGTGCCGGGATGAAGGAAACTGGCCCGGCGCCAGGCGGCCTCCTGCCTCATCAGGATGGAGAGGTTATGCAGGGCGAAAGACTATAGCCGATTGGCCATTCGCGAGCAAGCCGAGTTTGCGCTGGATCTGCGGCGGCCCGCACTCCCCACGGTGAACCCAGCCCACTCTGCTTTCCCTTGCAGGTGGATTTATTTGGGATGGCAAATTCGGCTGAAGAGATCTCAACCGAAACTGCCCGAGCCCAATCCATTCCGGGGGAGTTCCCGTCGTATATAGGGAAGCGGTTCCCGGCACCGGGGCCTGGTTCAAAGGCAGGTAACAGCATTGTGGCGGGGAGGTTTTGAAAATGGCGGGGGGGGCCGCGACATTGAAAAAATGCGCCCCCACCCCCAAAAAAACCCCAAAGAAACAACGCCCCCCCCCCCCGCC
>JBGQLF010000519.1:0-7163 GCA_041499985.1 Gemmataceae bacterium | reverse complement strand
GTGATGGCCTACATGGCTGGGCTGCACTACTGGTGGCCCAAGATGACTGGCCGGTTGTACCCGGAGGGCTGGGGCCGGTTGGCGGCCCTAATCGTGTTCGTGGGTTTCATCCTGACGTTCCTGCCGCAGTTCGTGCTGGGTTACCTTGGGATGCCGCGCCGAACCCACGTCTACTCCCCGGAGTTCCAGGTGCTCAACGTCATGTCCACGGCGGGTGCTTCGATCCTGGCGGTCGGCTACCTGCTGCCGCTGGTCTACCTGATATGGTCGCTGCGCTACGGGAAGGAGGCCGGTCCCAACCCGTGGGGGGCGACTGGGTTGGAGTGGCAGACGCCCTCGCCGCCGCCGCCGGACAATTTCGCGGAACCGCCCATCGTGACCTGCGGGCCGTACGAATACGCTTTGCAGGCGGACACGGAGCTCGTCGCGGGAGAGTCGGCCGAGGAGGTGGGCCTTGCCTAAAGTCGCCAAGTCTCCTCCAGCAACAGAGCCGCAAGTTATGGATACACCCGGTCCCTTATGGCACCACTTTGACGACCTTGAGCACCAGCACGAAACCACGACCCTGGGGATGTGGGTGTTCCTGGCCACGGAGGTGCTGATCTTCGGCGCCCTGTTCACCGGCTATGCAGCCTACCGCAGCTGGTACCCAGCCTCTTTCGAGGCCGCCAGCGGCCACCTCAACGTGTTGATCGGCGGCATCAACACGGTAGTGCTGCTGACCAGCAGCCTCACCATGGCGCTGGCGGTCCGGTCGGCGCAGCTCGGTCGGCGCCGCGCGCTGGTAGCGCTCTTGATCTTGACGGCCCTGCTGGGCACGGCGTTCCTGGGGCTGAAGGCGGTCGAGTATTACACCGACTACCTGGAAAGCCTGGTGCCCGGACTGGCGTTCAATCCCGAGGAGTGGCGGCATCCCCCGGTCAACCCCGCGCATGTGCAGTTGTTCTTGGTCTTCTACTACGTTATGACCGGCCTGCACGCGGTTCACCTGACAGTGGGCATCGTCATCATCGGGGTGCTGGCCGTCATGGCTCGGCGCAGCGCCTTTTCACCGGAACACTATACTCCGGTCGAGATGTGGGGCTTGTACTGGCACTTTGTGGATATCGTGTGGATCTTCCTGTTGCCGCTGCTTTACCTGATCGGCACTCGCACCCGGTTCTACTGAGCCGATGATGCTGGGAGGAAGCAGGCTTCGGTATGATGTTTGCTTCGTATCCTTGACGGACCATGATCGATCCATAACGCCTTGTCTTTCAACCGTTGCAAATTGCGCGAGGGAGCTATGTCAGCACGAATCCTTCCTCCAAGTAGGTACTACACCGTCTTTGCCGCTCTCGTTGTGATGACGTTCTTGACGATCGGGATCTCCTTTCTCGAATTAGGAGAGTGGCACACTGTGGCCGGCCTGACGATTGCCGTCTGCAAGGCGGCGTTGGTCGCCCTGGTGTTTATGCACCTCCTCTACAGCAATCGCCTGACGTGGATTGTCGTCGGGGGAGCACTTTTTTGGCTCGGGATTCTGATGGCCTTGACGCTCGCCGACTATCTGACTCGACACTGGTTAGCGTACTGATGGACGACGGTGGAACCACCATGACAACTCTCCTCTGTCAACACCCGGCCCCAGGCGACCACGTCATCGCGCCACGCTGGACGCGGAGCGACAAGGACGGGATGGGGACCGCCTATTCAGCCTCCAGCCGGGTCTGGTTTACCGTCTCCAAGGGCATCCTCAACGAAGTCTACTACCCCACCATCGACCGGCCGCAGATCCGCGACTTGCAGTACCTTATCACCGACGGGGGAGAGACGCGGATAGAAGCGACTGGTGGTGGAAAGACCCGACCTCAGTTTCAAACATTCCGCAGCCTGTCCACCCCATGCTCTCGGCCATTTTGACAAACTGATTGTCAGGAATGGCAAAACCCCATGGGACTCAATCCAGCCCAGCCGAGCAAGCGGCCTGAACTAGGCGTGTTGCCATGATCGATCTAAACGTGTGGAACGGAACTTCTCCTTGGCATACCGTTTGCCTTAACAGATTCTCGGGGCAACCAACACGGTGGCCAACTGGTCGGGGACGTTTGTTTGACAAAAAGAGGATGAAATGTCTACGAAAACGGCGCATCACCCGCATCACCATCACATGGGCCAAACGAACACCGCAGGTACGGTAGAGGGGCCCGCAGAGAACACCGCTCCCGCGAACACGAGTTGTGGACACGAGGAGCAATTCCGCCTGGTTCAGGTCTGCGCCTACGGCTTGTGGGAGCAGGCCGGCAAACCAAACGACGATGGGTCGCGAGAGCGGTTCTGGCTGGAGGCCGAGAAGGCGATCACCGCCCCCTGTTGCACGGATGGTTGAATCAGGAACGCGGAAATCGGGGGTGGCAGGCGAAAGGCAAGAGACCCTCCTCGCCGGCCACCCTTCCGCCCGTCGGCCTGCTCATGAAGCCCAAGGCGCCAAGCGGCGGCCCGTTGACGAGTAAGCCGACGTGGCAGAATACCCCAGAGTGTGCCGCCACGTCGGCTCTTTTACCCTTCGTACCCGATCGGCAAACTCAATGAAGGAATCACAGGAGAAGAAAATGGTTACCTCAGCTGCTAGCCCCACCTATCTCCCGAAACTCAAGAGTCGCCAGGAAATAGCCGAGCAGACGATGGCCTTCCGCTTTGAAAAACCCGCTTCTTTCACGTTCACGCCCGGCCAGTGCATCGATTTGACCCTGCTCAATCCACCTAAGACCGACGCCGAAGGCGATGGGCGCACATTCTCGATTGCGAGCGCTCCCTACGAGGACTTCCTCATGGTGGCGACCCGTCTACGGGACACGGCTTTTAAGCAGGTGTTGAGGAGTCTCCCCCTGGGAACCGAAGTGAAAATGGAAGGCCCCTCCGGCGACTTGAAGCTTCACCATGACAAGTCCCGAGCCGCCGTGGTTCTGACCGGCGGGATCGGCATCACGCCCTTTCGCAGTATTCTCTTGAACGCCGCGAGGGAGAAGCTGCCCATCCCCATATTCCTCTTTTACGGCAACCGGCGTCCGGAGGATGCCGCGTTTCTGGACGAACTCCAGGAACTGGAGAAGCAGAACCGCCATTACAAATTGATTGCTTGTATGAGCGAGATGGAGAAATCCCATCGCCCTTGGAAGGGTGAGAGGGGCGTGATCGACGCGCAGATGCTGGCCAAGTACCTGAAGGGAGTCCTTTCGCCGATCTACTACATCACTGGACCGCCAGGCATGGTCAAAGCCATGCACAAGATACTCAAGGATACAGGAGTCGATGACGACAACATCCGCACGGAGGAATTTGCCGGCTATTGAGGAGAGCGACCGATGAGCATCTGGCACGAGATAACGCAGGGTGTAAAGGCGGTCGTCCATCCAGGCCCAGGCAGGTTCATCGCCGGTGGCCAGGCGGTGCGCTGCCCTCACTGCCAGGCCGAGGATTTCATCGAGGGTTCGGCCCTGCTGAGCACCGTAGGCATAAGCTTCGCTCACCTCAACTGGGCAACGGAGAAGAAAGTCACGAACTTGATGTGCGACAACTGCGGCCTGATTCAGTGGTTCGGTGTAACTCCGCAGAGGGAGTGAGATTGAGATTCCGGCAGGCGAACGGCTTGCCGGACAACAACTTTGGGAGGTGTCAGCTATGTGGATGATCTATACCGCCATTGGTCTGGGCATCGCCCTGGCACTGGTCGCCTTGTACTTGTTGACCTGCATCCGTGTCCTGAACGAATACCAGCGCGGTGTTATCTTCCGCTTGGGCCGGGCGATGCCCAAGCCCAAGGGACCGGGACTTATCATGGTCTTCTGGCCCGTCGATAGCATGATGCGCGTGGACTTGCGGACCATAGCGAAAGTCATCGAGCCTCAGGACATCATCACCCGGGACAACGTCTCGGTTCGTGTCAATGCCGTGCTCTATTTCCGGGTTGTCGATCCCATGCGGTCCCTCTTGGAGGTGGCGGACTTCTTGTTCGCCACCTCGCAGGTGGCCTTGACCACCTTGCGCAGCACGTTGGGTCAGGCCGAACTCGACGACCTGTTAACGGAGCGGGATAAAGTGAACCGCCGCTTGCAAGAGATCATCGATGGGCACACTGAGCCGTGGGGAGTCAAAGTCTCGGTCGTGGAAGTCAAGGATGTGGACCTCCCCGAGCCGATGAAGCGGTCCATGGCCGCTCAGGCGGAAGCCGAACGTTTACGGCGCGCGAAGGTCATCAACGCGCAGGGGGAGTTCCAGGCCGCGGACAAGCTCCGGCAAGCCGCCGAGATCATGACACCCTTTCCCATGGCGATGCAGATGCGATACCTCCAGGCCCTCGCGGACGTAGCCTCGGATGAAAATTCCACCATCATCTTCCCGTTGCCGCTCGAACTGTTGGGGCCGTTCCTGAAGCACGGCCGGGACGGTGCGAGTTCCGCCGCGCTGACGAATGGGAAAGTCGAGGACCCATCCCTGGAAGTGAAGGATCCGGCCCAATCCGAGAAGATCACCGAAGTCGGAGCAACTCCGGCGACGGTGGGGGAAAACAACCGGTAGCACGCTCATGCCCGGCGCGTAATTCGAGTGTCGTAAACGCCAACCACGAGGAGGTCCGAAACATGTCCGTGGGAACACCGACGAAACCCGAGGCAAATGCCCGCATCGCAGCGAATGA
Source organism: Gemmataceae bacterium (assembly GCA_041499985.1). Lineage (GTDB taxonomy): Bacteria > Planctomycetota > Planctomycetia > Gemmatales > Gemmataceae > JBGQLF01. The sequence continues at coordinate 2,488 of JBGQLF010000519.1, read as the reverse complement.
CAAGTCGACAGCAGCGGCCGTGGACCAACAGGCTCTTGTCGATGGCCTGAACCACGACTTGGCCGGTGAATACCAGGCCATTGTGATGTACATCCAGTACTCGGCCAAGCTGACGGGACCGTATCGCAGGGAGCTGCGCGCCCTCTTTCAGGCTGAGATTGCGGACGAGCAGGGACACGCTCAGTTCTTGGCGGACAAGATCGCTACCCTGGGAGGCGAACCGACGACCGAGCCGCGCGCCATACCCCACGCCGACCAGCCGAGGGAAATGCTGGAGCAAGCGCTCGCGGCCGAGAAACAAGCGATCGCGGACTACGACGAGCGGCTGCGCCAGGCGGATGCCTTCGGGGACGTCGGCCTCAAGGTGAGCCTGGAAAACCAGGTCGCCGATGAGACGCGGCACAAGGAGGAGATCGAACGCGTTCTCGCCGGCTGGGACGAGCGCTGAGAGCAAGCCACAGCTTCAAGTTTTACCGATTCATCCAGATGCAGGGAGTATTACAGATGGCTACTCAACAATCTCAAATTTACAATCTGGCCCTCGATGAGGAAGAGCGAGAGGAACTCTTACAGGTTCTGGAGCAATGCGTCACAGAAACCCGTGATGAGAAGCGCCACACCGATTCGGCCCAGTACCGTGACCGGGTTGCTGGTGAGGAATCGCGCCTCCGAACCTTGCTGGAGAAGGTTCGCCGGTTAGCCCGATAAGCCTCGACGTTCCCGGCTGGTCCAACAGCGACATTCACTTGGGCCGTTTGAGGAGGGAACATGAAAGACACCCCGCCGCCAGCAGTTCCGGATTCGACCTCAACACCGCCCCTTCCTCCGGTATTGGCACCCACACTCATGATGGTTTTCTGGATGCTCCTGGGAGGAGCTGCTGGGATCAAGATGATGGAGAGTATTTGGCGACTCCGGGGCGTGGCGGTTGGTGAGATGACCATTGCAGTACCGGTCGGAGGCGCGGTGGGAGCACTGGCGGGGGCGCTCCTGGGCTTGCTACAGAATCCGCGTTTGCTGGTGCTTCTGATGGCGGTATTCGCCGGCGCCTCCGCCGGTGGGGTTGCCGGGCAGCTCCCCTGGGGAGATGTCGGACAAATCGGTGGCCAAGTCGGCGGTGGCTTGGTAGGGGGGATTGCCTGGGCTATCTGGCTGTTGATGGGCCGCAGTAAGGAGCCAAAACTATGAACCGAAGCAGCGATCCAGCGGTACGCTGCCGAGGACCGAATGGTCCCACAGGCCAAAGAAGCTGAGGGGGAGACAGGAGCACGTTTGCTTCTGTCTGCGGATCCACGTAACTCTGCAACGAAAGGTACGCGGCAGGCAGTTGAGCGCAGGACAGGACGCCGAATCGTCGGCTGGTGAGCACCCGCCGACATTCCTAAATGGTTTCGTTGCGGAGAGAGAATCAACGAAAGGAGGAGCAGCATGAATACGGCACAACAAGCCGTGGCCCAAGAGCTACGCATTGGTGTCGAGGAATTCAAACCCCGCCTACTGTCCGGCGAGCCGGTCACGGTCCTCGACGCTCGCAAAGACCAAGCCTGGGAATCGAGCCCGGTCAAGATCCGCGGGGCCATTCGCGTCCAGTCCGCCAACTGGCACGTGGACCCGACCTGGCCGAAGGATCGGTTCATGGTCGTCTACTGAACCTGACCCAAGGAACAGGCCAGTGCCAGTTTGGCGCTGCAGCTCCGCGAGCAAGGCTTTGAGAACGCTTATGCCGTGGAGGGCGGGTTTGATGCCTGGCAAGCGGCTGGCGGTCCGGTCGAGCCGAAGTAAGAGGTGTCTTGTCTATCAACCAAAACATTCAAAGGAAGATGCTATGTTAAACATCCGAACCATCCTTCATGGCACCGATTTCTCAAGTCGTGCCGATTGCGCCTTCCGACTCGCCTGCTCCCTTGCCAAAGATTACCGCGCTCGCTTGGTCGTCTTGCATGTCGCGTCCCCCTCGCCGGTAATCGAAAGCGAAGCAACCATCGCCTCCCATTCGGAGCAGTTCATGGTAGAAGCGCGACAGAAACTCGAAAAACTTCCGGTTGCGGATGCCGATGTCCGGATTGAACGCCGGCTGGCAGAAGGAAGTCCCTCCGAAGAAATCCTTCGTATCGCTGAGGAAATCAACGCCGACCTCATCGTCCTGGGAACTCACGGGCGGTCGGGGCTGGCGCGAGTGTTCATGGGCAGTGTCGCTGAAGATGTCCTGCGGAAGGCTTCTTGTTCCGTCCTGACGGTAAAGATTCCGTTTCCTCAAACGGAGCCTGTGGAAGAGCAAGGCTTTTACCATGAGGGCGAAGGTGTGGAAGTCTGCAGAACATGACCGCGTGATCGGTCCTGGATATCTTGGGGATTTTATTTAGGGGACTCTGCCATGCCTTTGAAAGATCGGCACGACGTTGTTCGCCTTGCCGCAGCCGCGAATCCTTTTCAGGCGCACATCTGGCAGCAAGCGCTCCAGCAAGAGGGCATTCGCTGTCAGGTGCTC
>JBGQLF010000518.1:0-7180 GCA_041499985.1 Gemmataceae bacterium | reverse complement strand
GGAACTCGGCAGAATCCTGGTCCTTGCATCAATGCCGCATGACATAAGCGGGCGACTTGCTCAGCCGCTCGCGAGTCTGTTCTGGCGGCTTGAGCCTGGATTGAACCCATTTTTTTGGCGTTGGGCAAAAACCCCAAGAAGGGATTGATGGATGATGTGTGCATGGTGGTACTTCTGGTCGGGCACACGCAAGGTGATGCGGCCGTCGAAGGGCATGGCGTCGAGCAGAACGTCGAAGCCTTTGCCGTCCTTGTGCTTGAAGGCCACCCCGACCTCGCGCCATTTGGCTTTCTTGTTCTCGCCGCGACTGATGACGGCGTAGGCGACGAAGGGAGGCTTGTTGCTGCCGGTTTCCGTGTTGGTGGTCTCAGACATGAAGTTTCTCCTTTGCTGTTCAAGACCGCGCCCATCGCGGCCTTTCCGGGAGCGACCTGACAGGCGCGAGACGGGCTTTACGCCCACGGGCGGCATCGTGCAGCCCGTGCCGCTTGCAACCTGAGAAACGGAAGCTTCACACTTTGGAAAAAACCAATCCTGTGAAAGCCGTTTCTCTGGTTGCAAGCGGCGGCTTCGCCTGTACTGTCGCGCGAGGAATGGCCGCCACATGGGGCGGTACTGACAGGCGGAAAGGAGAACTGGCTTGCGGCCACGTAGCGGAGAATGGCGGCGGCATCACAGACCGTGCCGGCCCTCAGCGGCGCGGCGACATTAACCAAGGCGGCAGCGGAGGGGATCAGCCGGAGAGGAAATCGGCAAGGCGTGACGGCAGGTGGCCAGGCAACGCCGCGCCAGCCGCAACCGGGGAGGAAGGAGCGGGGCAGGGCGGCCAGCCCGCCTGCCCTCGCCGAAGCGGGACTACACGCGGGCGGGCTGGTCAGCAGCGAAGGAAATTCACGCCAGCTGCTTGTCCATCGCCGGGCGGTTGACCGGCTCCAGCTCCTGGCGCTGCTTCTCCTGCCAGAGGTGCAGGACGACAAAATCGTCGGAACCGGGCAGGCCCATGCTGGCGGCCGGGTCGGCGACCCAGTGGCGCAAGGCCGGCGGCAGGGATTCATACATGGGCAGGGACGGGACGGCGGCCATCAGCGTGTATGCTCCATGGTGGCGAGCTGGGCGGCGATGCGGGAGTCCTCGACCTCGCGGGCCCAGTTCCGGGCCGGCTTGGCGTCACCGGACGTTGCGGCCGCCAGGACGGCGAGTCCCGCGACGCCGGCGCCTCCGATCGCTGCCGCCTGGCCGACGCTCTTGGCGGCGGAAGCCGCTTCGTGATGAACGTGTCCGACTCCACTGGCCAGGGTTCCAGCAGCCTCAGCGGCTCCCTTGAGCACCGCCGCTGAAGCCTGTGCCGTGCCGGAGCCCACGGCTCCCCCCAGCTTTGCGGCACTCCTGCCGATTATCGCTCCGGCATGCACACCGTTGCTCGCCGCGGCCTTGCCAAGCCAAGCGGCTCGCTTGGCAATGGCAGCGCTCGCCGGGCCGGCGGCAGAAAGTACGACCTCGCCGGCGTGGACGGTTCCCTTGGCCAGTGCCGCGCCGGCCTCCGTGCCGGCGCTGGCGATAGCCTTGCCCAGGTGAAAGGCGCCGATGGCGCTCGCCCCGCCGATATGGGCAGTGCCGGCGGCCACGGCGCCGCTGGCGTGGGTGATAGCGCGGCCGACGGCGTGCAGGGCGGGCGACACATCGTAGGCCAGGGCCTCGGCTATGGCGGAAGGGGTGCCCTTGGCGCCGCGCAGGAATTTGCCGAAGGCGGCGGACATGGTTTCGCCGGCACGGGCGATGCCTTTTCCGACCGCCTTTCCGGCGGCAAGGGTAGTAGGGAAATGCCTGGCGGAAATGCCCACGATAGCCCCCTCAATTCACAGATGGGTTGTAGTCAGGAGTGAAAGGAAATGGAAGCGAATATTTTACTATAATGACTACCCACAATAAGTATAGCTCTTCATGCGATGGTTCAAGGGTATGCGGCCGGCAGCGCTCATCCGGGAATGGTCTACTGCCCGCCGCAGACCCGTTCGCTGGGCCAGACCGTTCGTCTGCTGGTGCTCATCTGGAAACTGGTCGAATCCGGCGAGAGGCAGAGCGATGTCGAGGAGTTGTATGCACGGAAATGCAGCTATGCGTCCCCGCAGGGGTCCGAACGACACTGACTCGGTGCTCAAACGGGCAGGCGGTGCGGAAGGCCCGGCCAGGGCATCGCTAGTCTTTTTTCTCGGAAGGCACGCGCAGGGTGATCTGGTCGCCGAGCGGCAAGGCGTCAAGCTGAAGGGTGAGGCTCTTGCCGTCTTCGTGCATCCAGGGGGCGCTTAACGCTGCGGACTGCCGCCGGTGCGCTTTCGGCCGATCTCGGCCAGCTCCTGGTCGGCGTCGTCGAGGGCGTTGAAGCCTTCGGGGACTTTGCGCGCCTGCCAGGCGCGGTCGCGCCAGCGGACATCGGGCTTCTTCTCCCGGACCGGGGCCAGCATTTCGTCGTCGGGCTTCTTCCCGTCAGGACGGTCGGCAAAGCGGATTTGGCGGCGGCGGTCGTCGCCGGTATCTTCCTTGCGATAGCCAAGCCTGTTGTCGATGGTATAGGCGTCGCGTTCGCCCTTGGGCGGCGCTTGGACCGGGTCGTGGGACACAGCCGACGTGGGCGCCTCGGCGGGCTGGGAAACCGGATCGACGGCCGAGGTGCCGGCGGACGGATCGGCCGGCGGTGTCTGGGCGGCGGCGGGATCGCCGGCGCTAGGAGATTTGCGTTTGGGCATGGGAACCTCGCTTGCTGGTGATCGGAATGGGCAGCTATAGCGCAGGGCAATGACGTTGTCAAAGGGGGCACAGGAGATGCTTGCGCAGCAGCGGGCGATGCCGTAGCATGCCCGGCCATTGGCCCGGGCAGGATCACCTGGGGCAGGGGAGGGCGCTATGGGATTGCTGCACGATTTGGACGACGGCAAGAAACGTGAGATCAGCGAGGAGGATTACGACTATTTCCTCGAAGTCTTGCCGCCCGTCGCCATGCGCTTCGACTGGAACGGCGAGCGCTGGGACTTCGGCTTTGCCGAGGGATACGATTATGTCTATGCCTTCCGGAAACAGGGCGGCAAATACTACGCGCAGAAGACGCCGCTGCTGAATCCTTACGAATGCGGCATGTCGATCAAGCGGCAGCAGCAGGGTTTCGTCGAGCGGCTTGGGGAAGAGAAGGAAGCGACGCGCGCCGCCTCGTGGATTCCGAAGTGGCTCATGATCGGCAAGGCCAATCACTGGATTCGCCAGGCGAACGACCCGCCGTTCACGACGAAATCTTTTCATCCGTGCCTTAGCGATGACGAGCTGCTCGACAAGTTCGAGCATGGCAACTGGTGCGTCGGCCAGGCGTTCTACCGCGGCGATTTGTGCTTCGTTCAGCAGGTGAACGGCGGCGACGAGTGGCTGGCCATCAAGCAGGACGTGCCGTTTGAGAGCGTCTCGTTCGGCCGGATCATCCAAACCCACGGCCGCCAGGCGGCGCAGACCATGCTCGACCGCATGCGCACGGCCAACGTCGAACGCTGCCGGGAGCTGGATTACTGACGCGGGGTTGTTCCGGGAGGGACTACTCGGCCACGTCCCATTGATGCCGATGCTGCTCGTTCAGACGGTTTGAAGTTGGGCCCTCACCTCGCCGCGAGCATGAGGACGACGCCAAAGATTACAACAGGATAGACTGAACCAGTGAGCCAAAAGAGAAGACCGAATATCGGTGCCGTACCAACTAACAGACCCAGCCGAGCCATCCTTCGTATCCGACGAATACTCTCTGGATCACATATCTCATTCTCCCTCCTTAACCTGGCTAAAGCAAGCACACCGAGCGCGACCGCTGAACATGACAAGAAGAAAGTAGTAATGAATAATGTGATTAGTGCAAGACCAGGGCAGAACGAACAATACTCAGTAATCCCCACATTGTTGACCAAGCTGCCAGCGCCGCCGATAAGCAGATACTCGCCGGTGACTAGTGCGCCACAAAGACGGCTCGCTCTGGCAAGGCCCGCAGGGTCAGCGAGCAAGTATCTAGACCATCCGAACATGCGTCGCCATCTATTACGTGCCGAGCCGCTATGGTGCACCATCACTCACAGGTCACGAGAGTAGGGACTGTAACAGTCGCTACTCTCATGTCAATGACTTTGAAGAAGCGTCTGGTTGATCCTCGGAATCATCCCGGAAGGTGTTGTAGCCGGCATCTGGCGGGGCCAGCCTTAATACGCGGACGCTCGGCATTGATGAGGAACAACCTGCAACACGTACCGGCGAAGCAGAATCAGCCCTAGACCTGCTACCCCCAATAAGCTGACAGAAGACGGTTCGGGCACAGAAGTGGCATCAAGTGGGGCCAAGACGGAGCCTGCGCTAGAACCAAAAGAAAACGTGTCCGGATCGAATCCGACTACCGAATAATCCCCTGGCGATGGCGGCAGCGGACTGAGAAAACCAAAATCAGCGTCGCGGCCCGGTGGGATGGCAAATTGAATATCGGTAGGTGCCCATGATACAGCACTATCGCCGGGCGAGTAAGCCATGTCCCAACCGGTTGGAGCGGTTAGAGACTGCAAATTGGCGTCGGCAGCCGTAGCGACGTTCAGATTAATCGCCGGGAGGTCACTCTCGGCGACATTTGTCAGCGTGTAGTCGTACCTATACAATCCATTGTTCTGCTGTTCGATCATCGAGCTAAGGCTCGTGATCAGGTCAGCCCGCACAGGTGACGATGGGCGAGTGATCGCCCAGAGCAAGAAGCAAAGAATCGCAATTCGATTGTTAGGAAGCATGGTATTACACTTTCTTGGATTTGGTTGGATCGGGGCCATTGGTAAGAGCCAGGACGAGGTTCACGTCAGCCAGTGTTGCATTCGTGCTGGTGCTCGCGATCTTTTCAACCGCCGAAGCCCGAATCGAGGATACAGCAAAGCTATTTACAGTCACTCCACTAACTGAAGCTGCCAAACCCTTACTAACAACATGGACGTCGTACCACAGGTATACTTCGGAGTGACCAATCGGGCCGATTGGCAACCCGGTTGGCCCGTTCGCAACTTCTACTACATCGGTGAGGTTGCGCCACTGTATGGGCGCACTGCTTTGATTGATGATGCCATCAGCTGGACCTTCACCCCAGAGATTTAGAGCAAACTCTGCTGGGTCAGTGATAATGAAGCCATCAAGATAGGAAGAGTGCTGGTAGTAGACATCTGTGTATTTCACGTTCTTGGGAACAACGACCTGTGGATCGCGATCTGCAAGCTCAAAAGCGAGGTACGGTGGCAGAACGATTCGTGAAGTCAACGGGAAACTGCTGTAAAGAAGGCCAGTAGTAAGTATGTTTGCGGGATGGGGGTCTAGTAAAGTCGCTTTGATGTAGCTACCCTGGAGCGCTGGATCAGTTGTGCCAACCAAGTCCTGCATTGCCTGGGAGACGACGACTGTCCCACGGCTATGGCCAATGAAATGAAGATCGACTACATCGCCAGGATGGCCAGCCACTAGCTGGTGGGCCTTTGTGACGACCTGCGAATACAATTGGTTCCCGGCTGCAACGGCTTGTCCAGAAGCTAGGCTACGGCTCATGGCCATCCAATTGAAGGCGATGAAATCGTCATAGTGATCATCGGCCTTGAGTTCGTTGCCTATATTGATCTCCCAGCCCGGGGTATGACTCGACAACGTGAACGCGAATCCGTGCGACAGCACGCCTAGCAAGTAAGTACGGAAGTAAGTTGTGTTGACCGATCCAGGCGATTCCGTAATCGATCCGTCAGAGTCGGCTTGGACGACAATGTAGGGATGAAGCGGGTCCGGTGCAAGATTCTGTGGTCCGGTAGAATTGAGGTAGTGGAGCGTCAGCTGCACGTTGGTATGATGACCGACAGACAGGTCCGTGGCATCGGATTGAGGAACCGTGGCAAGGGCAATAGGGATGTCATGGCCGTTCGTCGTGGACGAACGATAGATCTCGAACGGAAGGCTCTGGCCAGTAATGCTGGCGTTGTTGATGTCGTAAGTGACGCAAACGTTTGTGGCGTCCTTGGTTGTTGCCTGGTCCATTACAAGGTCGGGTGGAGTAAATGGCGCTGCTATTGACTGAAGTTCGGACCCATCCGGGAGGCCAAGGATCGCAACAGGAAGCGTCGAGGGAGGGTCAACGAGGAAATTATCGAAGACAATACCCGTATTAGGATCAATGTTAAATAAGCCTGCTGCGCTAGGCCCCGTACCTCCGCTAGCCACGCCAATCAGTGCGCTGCCCATAAACGTTATTGAGAGAGTCAAGGTTGCGGGCAGGAAGACCCCGGGCTCAGGGGGAGCCTGCGCAGTATTGCCCACATTACCAACGAGAGTTGTGGCACCATTACTGGGGTTGACGCGGTATAACGAGTACGCGATGTTGTCGGTGTTGTAGGCGCTCGCCGCTTCCGCAAATAAAGTGCCATCAGGAGCGAACGCGAGTCCGGTGTACGTAAGCAGGCTGTCGCCACTCCCTAGGGGAATCACTTGCATCGTGTGGGGATTCACTTCCACGAAATCCCGGCTGCTTAGGAAGAATAGGTTTCCGTCCGAATCGGACGTGAATGCGCTTGATGCGATAACAGTCGGTGATTGCAGAAGTGATGAAGTGAGTATTGGCGTCTCTGCGGCAGTATTCGGATTGATACGATAAATGGTGCCGTTGCGACCGTTTAGTCCATATAGCGTATCGATAGGATTGAAGGCGATGGCATTTAGGGGTGTAGATAGCGTCCCTAGGAGAGTGGAATCCCCGGTTTCCCTGTCAAGCTGAAACAGGCCCTGCTGCGTTGAGGGCGTGATCGTAGCGATGTCATAGAGGATCGTTAGGAGAGTTCGATCTTCGAGGCGCTCAAGACGAAGCTGAGGCGTTTTCTGGCATGGGCGCGGCCGCGTTGTGCTCCTTTGTGCCGTGCCTTGACGGGTCTGGACGGCTTTGAGCACCGCCAGAGTTCGAGTTGGAAGCATGGGTTGCACCACCGACTGGGGCCGGAGTGGTCCAGTCACAGACAAAATAGACAGCTTTTTAGACGTGAGGTCTAAGCTGGGTTAGCGAAAGCCGTGATTTCCGCGATGGGATGTGGGAACTCCGCCCATCGTGATTGGGACATGCAGGGGGCGACTTTCGTAAACCGTCCAGGACTTCTAGATTATG
>JBGQLF010000517.1:0-7191 GCA_041499985.1 Gemmataceae bacterium | reverse complement strand
TCCCAGTAGCTCCTCAACGGCGATGGGGATGCGGAATCACTTGGCAGCTACTATTGTCTTCGCCCAGCTGCATTTGGGCAATCCTGGGGTACAGGAGGGTGATTACTCGGACGGACTCCTAGCTGCTCCTGCTGGGCTCAGTAAGGTGTACCCCGCCCATCGCTCCCGTCCGAGAAAGTCTGCTCTTCTCCAGGGCATAGGCCCCAACTCACATTGTCCCGCGTTGTTACCGGACAGAGTGCCAATGAATGTGAGCCGCCGGCAGACTCGCGCACCGGTGGGGAATGGCCGGCCCAACCCGGGTAATGGGGGACCCTTCACCGAGCTTTAGCGTCAAGAGAGTGCCTCATGTCTCCAATCCGCTTGATGAATGTCGTCAAGAGCTGGGTAGAGCCTTCACACGGTTCTTCCCGTACCGCCAAGTACCGGGTGGCATCTGCCGCCCCCCAGGTCGAATGCCTGGAGGAGCGGACGCTGCTCTCGTGGGTGCAGGTGGCAAGTCTCCCCACCCCTCGCTTCGGGCTGGCGGCAGCAACTGGGAGCGACGGGACCGTCTACGCCCTCGGTGGTACCGATTCGGGGGGCAATACGTTTGCCGCCGTGGAGGGATATCGGACGGCCCTCAATTCCTGGACCCGACTCGCCAAGCTCATTGCGACGGAAGCGCAGTTGGCAGCGGCCACGGGACCAGATGGCCGGATCTATGCGATCGGTGGGCAGAGCTTCAGTGCGATCAACAACATCGTCCAGGCGTACACGCCGACTACGAACACCTGGCTCTACGTGGCCGGCATGCAAGCGTTCCGCGCCGATCTGGCGGCAACAGCGGGACGCGATGGCCGGATCTACGCCATCGGCGGAACCGGCTTCTCCGGCATCACCAATGCCGTAGAAGTCTATACTCCGAGCCTCAATCGCTGGGCCTTTGCCGCCGTCCTGCCTACGCCCCGCACGGGGCTGGCGGCGGCTACGGGACCCGATGGCCGCATTTATGCCCTTGGGGGCGCCGATGCCATGGGCCGACCGCTGGCCACCGTGGAAGTGTACGACCCGCGGACGAATAGCTGGAGCGCGGCGGCCAGCATGCCGATTGCTCGGAGGGGGCTGGCGGCGGCCACAGGCCCGGATGGACGCATCTACGCCATCGGGGGCGCGGACCTTCTCGGTGGCCCGCTCGCTACCGTGGAGGTGTACGACCCGCGGACGAATAGCTGGACCGTTGGGCCAAGCCTGCCGACGCCCCGCCTCGGGTTGGCAGCGGCAACCGGTCCCGATGGGCGCATCTACGCCATTGGCGGTAGGAATCTGGCAGGAGTCCTGGCTACCGTGGATGCACTCTCGACGGCGACGTCAGCCACCACAACGAGCCCAGGCACTACGAACGCAGCCGGGCTCTCGGGTTCAGCGGGGACGGGCACCGCGCTAACCCCTGGGAGCACCCTCAACCAGGCTTTCGTGGCTCAAGTCTTTCGCGACCTGCTCCACCGGGAGGCAGATGGGATTGGTCTGGCCAGCTTCACCCAAGCCCTCGATAGCGGCCTGACGAGTCGAATGCAGGTAGCACTGGCCATCGAGAATAGCCCGGAGCACCAGGCCTTGGTGGTCCAGCAGCTCTATACCCAACTCCTCGGCCGGGCCGCGGATCCGGTTGGTCTAAGCGCCGGAGTCGCCTTCCTGGCTCAGGGCGGCACTACCGAGCAGCTCGAAGCGAACCTCGTCGGGTCCCAGGAATACTTCCTCCGGCACGGTGGCACCGAGGCAAGCTACCTGGCGGCGGTCTATCAGACCGTGCTCAACCGGGCGATTGATCCGGCTGGAGCGAGCTTCTGGAAAGGACAGCTGGACAGCGGTCGCTCCCCGAGCGCGGTCGCCCTGGCGATCCTTCAGAGTGACGAGTCGGATCGCCTGGAGGTCCAGAGTATCTACCAGGAGTTCTTGCACCGGCCGGCCGATCCGCAGGGGCTGGACTCCTTCGTCCAGGCTCTCCAGAGCGGGACGCCCAATGAAGTGGTCAGCGCGACCATCCTCGGCACGGACGAATACTTCGGGCGGCTCTAGCCAGCTGGAAAGCCGGACCTACGAGAGAGGCCCAACTATTGCCGCTCTGTTTCGCGCTACCTCCCTTCTTGCGTCCCGCAGGCGCGTACGTTATACCATAGAATTCAAGCAAGAGCCCCCTTCGAGCCGGCCAACGCAGGAGTGTCGCGGTGGAACTGGATGAGCTCAAGCAAGCGGTCTATGCCACGGATCCCGCGGCGGTGCTGGTGGCGCCGCGGATTCTGCGCCGCCTGCTCCAGGAAGAATTCAAAGTGCCCTACCTGCTCGTGCAGGCGCCGCACGAGTCCTGCTATTTCTTTGACCGCCAGGTCCTCTTTCGCCATGTCGAGCAGGATGAACTCAACCTCGAGCCCGACCGGTTACTGCCATCCACGGTCATTCTGCTGTCCCGGCCCTCGGCGGAGCAATTGCAGACGCGCGAGCGCGACGAGGTGCTCCTCAACTACTGGCGACTGCTCTTTCACGCCCACGTGCACCTCGCCCTGCATCGGCGCCAGCAAGAAGGGCACCTGACGCCGGCCGTGGTCCGCGCCCGCATTGGTCAAATCGGTCAGACGGAGTTCGAAGAGATCCGCACCGTTTTGCAGCAAGAGAATTACCTCCTGACGCCGCAGGACGACCTGAGCGTCTACATCGAGTTTGCCGCCGTCTACCTGGAGCTGCGCTACTTTCGGTCCAACCTGCGCGCCACGTACTTTCCTGCCCTGCACGACTTCCAGGCCATCGACCAGATGGTGGCCCTCGACGTCGATGCCGACGCGCTCTTCGCCCAGACCCGGCTGGCGGGAGCGCCCAATCCGGTGGTGCGCACCGACACCAGTTCCGACGAATCGCACGACTACTATTGGAAGCTGCTGCGCAATGCCGAGCGCTCCAAGCGCGAAGGCGACATCGTCCGCGCCGCGATTCTGCGCACCCGCGCCGCGCGCGTGGCGCCGGTCGCGTTGACCCGGCACACGCGGGCCCAGGCGATGGAGGATCTCGAAGGCCTCACGCGGCATTTGCAGGAGGCCCTCAAGCTCACAGCCGAGGAAGTCCAAGAATGGCTGCAAGTGCTGCCCGCCCTGCTGGACAAGGCGGATCAGGGCAATTGGCCGGTCGAAGCCAAGCTCTTGTACGACTTGCAAAAAGCCTACAACGATTACCAGCGCAAACTGTTTGCGCTCGACCTGGTGGAGTGGGCGTTATCGGCAGGACGCCGGCCGATCAAACGGCCCTTGAGCAGTTTGCAAATCGTGCGCACCACCAAGCACCTGCGCAGCGCCGCCCAGCGCCTGACCATGGCGCGCGTGTCGGATGAGGACCGCCAGCGTTTGGCGAAGCTGCTGCAAACGGCCCAGCACCGCTGTGAAGAGCGCCTGCGCGAGCGTTTCCGCCCGGTCCTCCAGGGGGCGTTCTACGATGTCGGCCTGACGGCGAGCAGTCCACCCGAGCAGGTCGCTCTGCAAAAGATGATCGAGGAGTTGCTCGACCGGATCACGGAAAACGGCTTCGTTACCTTTTCCGATCTGCGCGATACGCTGTCGCGCAACCAGCTCAAGCTGCCCGATCTGGCCGATCCGCATTCGTTCTGGCGGGGCGACCCGCTCCTGCGTCTGGACCGCCGGTTGGCCACCCTGATGGAAGGCGTTTACCAGCACGGCCAGTTTTATTTGCGCTGGCTGGAAAGCTGTAGCTCGTTGTTCTTCGGCACGACCCTGGGACGGTTTGTCACCCGCAACCTGGTGTTGCCCTTCGGAGGTGCCTTGGCGCTGGTCAAGGGCCTGGAAATCTGTGTCAACGATTATGGCAGCAGCTTCCTGGAGTCTGCGGAAGGCGTTGCCGCCGAGTTCAGCCTCCCCTGGTTCACGTTTCTTCTGCTGGGGGCGTTTTTCCTGTGCTTGACCCGCTTCCACGCCTTGCGGGAATTCCTCCTGGAATCGGGCTCGCGCAGCTACTGGTTTCTGCGTCTGGTCTGTTACGAGGTGCCGGCTCGGCTGTGGCAGCTCCCGGTGGTGCAGCAGTTGTTGCGCAGTTGGCCGGTGCTGCTCCTCTACTGGTACGTGCTCCGCCCGCTGGCCTTGGCCGGGGTCCTGTGGTGGAATTGGCCCCAGCTTTGTAGCTCGCTGGCCATGGCGGCGTTCACGTTTCTCGTCACCGATCTGATCCTCAATTCGCGTTTCGGTTCCGCCATCAGCGAAGCCATCACCGAAGTGTTGGTGCTGAGCTATGGCTGGTTGCGCTTCGACGTCCTGCAAGGCCTTTTTCGCCGCATCAACCACTTCTTCAAGCGGGCCACGACCATGGTGGAGTACGTCCTGTACACCGTGGACGAATGGCTGCGCTTCCGCAGTGATGAGAGCGATCTCACCTTGCTGCTGCGGGCGGTGCTGGGAGTCCTGTGGTTCCCGGTCGGCTACCTGATCCGCCTGTATTTCATCATGCTGATCGAGCCGAGTATCAACCCGTTGAAGCTGCCGTTGTCGTCGCTGGCGGCCAAGTTTCTGCTGCTGCTGCCCTGGTATGCCGGCATGCTGTTGCCGCCGTTTGCGGGCTCGCGAGAGCTGATGGAGCGCCTGACGCCCCTGGGGCACACCTTGGCCATTCTGCTCACGTTCGCGGTCATTGTGCCCACACTCTATCTCTTCCCCAGCGCGGTGGCCTTTTTCCTGTGGGAGATGCAAGAGAATTGGCGGCTGTTCCGAGCCAACCGTTCTGCCAAGCTGCGCCCGGTCGTCCTCGGCCGGCACGGCGAAACCATGCGCCAGCTGCTCAAGCCGGGGTTTCATTCCGGTACGATTCCGCGGCTGTTCGCCCAGCTCCGCCGCGCCGAACGCGATGCTTATCGCACCGGCATCTGGCGCTTCGCCCGCACGTATCGCCAAGCCTTGCGCGAGGTCGCCCGGTCGGTGCAGTTGTTCGTCGAACGCGAGCTGCTGGTGCTGTTGCAACAGAGCAAAAGCTGGGCGAACCAGCCGGTTCGGGTCGGCCAGCTCGTGCTCTCCTGCAACCGCGTCCGCATCGAGCTGATGCACACGGATTTTTCCACGGAACCCGCGTGGCTGGCGTTCGAGGAGCGCTCGGGCTGGCAGCTCGGCAGCCTGGAGGAAGTCGGCTGGCTGAAGCACCTGAGCGTGGACCAGCGTCAGGCCATGACCTCGGCCCTGACCGGACTGTACAAGATTGCGGGTGTCGATTTTGTGCGCGAACAGCTGACGGCTCTGCTAGCGCCGGCTAACCCGAGCTATGAGCTGACCGATCACCAGCTCGTAATCTGGATGGAGCGCAACGGGCACGCGATCAGCTACGATCTGCGCGACCGGCGCGACAAGCTGCGGCCACACAACCCGAATGGCCACCAGGTCGGGCCGATGCCGACGCTGGATGCCCGCCTTTTGTTCTTTTCGCGCGTGTCGCTCACCTGGGAGCAGTGGGTCGAATGCTGGCAGAAGGATCACGCGGGACAGGGGCACCCGCGCTTGGGGAGCAACAGCGTGCCCTTATTCCTGCTGGAGACGTCGCCCGAGCAGAAATCTTTGGAAGTTTAGCAGGTATGATATTATGCTCGGCGCGGGATGGTTTAACCCAAGCCCGACGCGCCAGCGAGGGCGGATTGGGTCGCGTTGAGAGGGAGCTTCCCTCGCTGACGCGGCGGGCTTAGGTCCACTTGCAAGTTCGGAGATCGATCCATGAACGCTTTCAACGCACCCATCGACCGACGCACGATGCTCCGCGGCGTCGGGGTTGCCATGGCCCTCCCCTGGCTGGAGTCGCTTCCGGTCTGGGGAAGCCAAACGGCTTCCGGCACGCCGTCCTCTGCGGCGCCGCCGCAACGGTTTGCGGCTCTATTCATGGGGAACGGCATCAACCCCAAGCACTGGTGGGCGAAGGGATCGGGCTCGGACATGCAATTGAGCAAGAGCCTCGAGCCGCTGTCTTCTCTCCGGCCGCGGTTGAATGTCCTCTCGGGATTGTTCAACAAGCACGCGACGGGAGTCGGCATCCACCCCGGGCAGACCGGCAACATTCTGTCGGGAGCTGCGCTCCAGAAGGGGGCCGTGCTGCGGGGCGGCATCAGCATGGACCAGGTGCTCGGCGCCTACCTGGGAGAAGAGACGGCGCAGCCAAGCCTGGTGCTGGGATGCGAACAGCCGATCACGGGTTACCACGAAACCAATTTCTCGATGGCCTACAGCTCGCACATTTCCTGGCAGGACGCCCACTCGCCGGTCCCGATGGAGGTCTATCCGTCGCTGGCCTTCGATAGCCTGTTCGACAACCAGGGAAGCCGGCGGACGCTCAGCATTCTCGATCGCGTCCAGGAACAAGCCGCGGCGCTCCAACGTCAGGTCAGTCACGCCGACCGGACCAAGCTCGACGAATACCTGACCAGCGTTCGCGAAGTGGAGAAACGGATCGAGCACACCCGCGCCGTGAAAAATTGGGCCGACGACCGGGCAAGCGACCGCGGCCGGCCTGCACTCACCATGCCCCGTCCCGACAATGGGCTGCCCGAAGACATCCGTGAGCACATGCGGCTGATGTGCGACATCATCGCGCTGGCCTTCCAGACGGATAAGACACGCGTCGCCACGCTGCTTCTATGTCGTGATCTCTCCGGACTTTTCTATCCGTTCCTCGACGTCCGGACGGCTCATCATCCGACTTCGCACGAAGACCAATCCGACGCCTACGAGCGGGTGACGCGCTACTACGTGAGCCAGTTGGCGTACCTTGCCGGCCGGTTGGCCCAGATGCCGGAAGGAGACACGACCGTGCTCGACAACTCGTGCCTGATGTTCCTCTCGAACATGTGGTCGGGGAGCAAACACGATTCGACTAAGCTGCCCGTGCTGCTGGTGGGGAGCCTGGGAGGAAAACTCGCCACTGGCCGGGTTCTCGATTACACCGAACGCGGCGATGAAAACCGCAAACTTTGCAGCCTGTATCTGTCGTTGATGAACCGCATGGGGCTGAGCGCCGAGCGGTTCGGCGATGCCACGGCGCCACTTACCGATCTATGACCGCGGCCCGGGATCCAGCTTTTCGGGGGCTCTTCCGTTTTCAGGTGCGGAGTCCGCAACGTAGAACGGAATTCATTCCGTTCGCAACGCGCCCGAACGGAATGAATTCCGTTCTACGCACCCAAAAACG
>JBGQLF010000516.1:0-7193 GCA_041499985.1 Gemmataceae bacterium | reverse complement strand
TTGCGCCAGAACCGCATCGCTTTCGATGGCGGCACGGTTACCAGCGGGACCAAGGCGTCGTCGCTGGTCATCGCCGTGATTGGCTCGCGGGGCGGCGTGGGCTGCACGAGCCTGGGGGTCAATCTCGGCTGCACTCTGGCGCATGATCAGAACCACAGCGTCGCCCTGATCGACCTCGACTTGGCCCTGGGCGATGCGGACGTGGCCCTGGATCTGATGCCGGACTACACGCTGGCCGATGTCGCCCTGAACATCGACCGCTTGGATATGACGTTCTTGCGCCGCTCGCTCAGCCAGCATTCCACGGGGCTGTCCTTGCTGCCGCACCCGGTGCAGATGGCCGATGTCGCTTTGATCCACGAAGACCACATGCAGCGCGTCATCGGCCTGCTGCGCGCCAGCTACACGCACCTGATCCTGGACCTGAGCAAGAGCTTCAATCCGACCGACCTGACGGCGCTGCGAATGGCGGACATGGTCTTGTTAGTGGCTCAGCTGGAGCTGAGTAGCCTGCGCAATGTCGTCCGCATGCTGTTGACCTTCGGGGCCGAGGAGGGCATGACCGACAAGGTGCGGGTGGTGCTCAACCGGGTGGGTGCCGACAATGAGATCAGCATGAGTAAGGCGGAAGAGACCATTGGCAAGCCGATCTTCTGGCAGCTGCCTAATGATTCGAAAGCCATGATGGGCGCGCGCAACGCCGGAGTCCCCCTCCTTCAGCACGCGCCCAAGTCGAAGCTGCACCAGAGTTTTGTGGGTCTGGCCCAGATCCTGGGTGGCAAGATCAACGGCCAGGCGGAGTCCAAGAAGGAACGGAAGGGATTTTTCTCCTTCAAATAGGGGCTGGAGGCGAGCAGGAGGCCGCGCGGATCCCAGGAGCCCGTCCCCGCGCCGGGCGTCCGACTCGACCAAATGAGGAGCTTTCATGTCGCGTTTGCAGAGCGGGCTCGGCGGTCTCAGTCGCGCGAGCGGTTACAGCCGCACGGGCATGAGCACGACGCAAGGAGGGGGCGATCGTCAAGCCAATAAGAGTTTTGAAGAGCTCAAACGACTGATCCACGGCAAGTTGGTGGATAAGCTGGATCTGTCGCGCGTCAGCGACCTGGCCGGAGACACCCTCCGCCGGGAGATCCGGCTAGTCGTCGAGCGCCTGTGCGACACGGAAAACCCGCTGCTGAACCGCATGGAGCGGGAACGGCTCATCGACGAGGTCCTCGATGAAACGTTCGGCTTTGGGCCGCTCGAGGCCTTGCTCAAGGACCCGACGATCAGTGATATCCTGATCAACGGCCCGTACAAGGTCTACGTCGAGCGGCGCGGCAAGTTGGAAAAGACCGACGTCAAGTTTCGCGACAACGATCATCTGCTCCAGATTATCGACCGCATTGTCTCCAAAGTCGGCCGGCGCGTGGACGAGACCTCGCCCATGGTGGACGCCCGGTTGCCCGACGGCTCCCGCGTCAACGCGATCATTCCGCCCTTGGCGCTGGACGGGCCGTCGATGAGCATTCGCCGCTTCGGGGCCAATCCGCTGAAGCTGGAAGACCTGCTCAACTACAAGGCGTTTACGCCGGAAATGGCCATGCTCCTGGAAGCGGCGATTAAAGCCCGGCTCAATCTGGTGATCAGTGGTGGTACCGGTTGCGGGAAGACGACGCTGCTCAATACGCTGTCCAGCTTCATTCCCGCCGATGAACGCATCGTGACCATCGAAGACGCCGCGGAATTGCAGTTGCAACAGGATCACGTGGTGCGCCTGGAAACGCGGCCGGCCAACATCGAAGGCAAGGGCCAAGTGGGGACGCGGGAACTGGTTCGCAATGCCCTGCGTATGCGGCCGGAACGCATCATTATCGGGGAGTGCCGCGGTGCAGAGGCGCTGGACATGCTCCAGGCCATGAACACCGGCCACTCCGGCTCGATGACCACGCTCCACGCCAACAGCCCGCGCGATGCCCAGGCGCGTCTGGAAACGATGGTCATGATGGCTGGCATGGAGCTGCCGATCAAGGCCATGCGGCAGCAGATTTCCTCGGCGGTCGATTTGCTCGTCCAGGCCAACCGCTTACAAGGCGGGCCCCGCAAAGTGACCAGCATCACCGAGGTGATGAACATGGAACAGGACATCATCATCATGCAGGACGTCTTCCGTTACAAGCAGCTGGGTATCGATCAAAACGGGCGGGCCTACGGTCAGTTCGAAGCCACCGGGGTGCGGCCCACGTTCATGCAACGGCTCGAAGCGGCGGGCATTAAGCTGCCGTCTAACCTGTTCCAGGAACGGGTGCTGCTCCGTGATTAGTCTCTCGTCCGTAGTCCGTGATCCGTAGTAGAAGCCTGTCTTCGCTACGGACGACGGACTACGGACCAGGGACTGCTGACTAGTGAAAGGCTTGATCATGACACCGATGCTGATTTCCATCACGGCCTTCCTGGCGGTCTCGGCCCTGGTCGGCCTGGTGGCCTTCGCGCTGCGGGATTACAGCGCGCCGAAGACGGCCGATCGACTCGACACCTTGATCGGCAAACGGCGCAAGGATGATGCGGGCGCCGATATCCTCAAGCGCACGGCGTTTGACGGGGACAAGAAATCCATGCTGGAAATGATCACGCCCAACATTCCGAGCCTCCAGCATGTTTTCGAACAGGCCGATTGTAGTATCCGGCCGAGTACCCTATTCGGCATCGGCTTGGTGTTGGCAGTTGTGGGGGCCACAGGCAGCTGGCTGGCGCAGGTGCCGTGGTTCCTGGCCCCGTTGGCCGGATTGGTGCTGTTTACGGTCCCGTTTCTTTGGCTGCTCAACAAGCGGCGCGTTCGCCTGAAGAACTTTGCGGGCCAGCTGCCCGACGCCCTCGAATTGGTGGCCCGTGCCTTGCGTGCCGGCCATAGCTTGGGAGCAGGTATGCACGTGGTGGCCGAGGAGATGCCGGCTCCCATTTGCGACGAGTTTAGCCGGGTTTACGAGGAGCAGAACCTCGGCCTTGTCATGGAGGACGCGCTGCGGAACATGTGCGTACGCGTGCCGAATCTCGATCTGCGTTTCTTCGTGACCTCGGTGGCGATCCAACGACAGACCGGGGGCGATCTGGCCGAAATCCTGGACAAGATCGGCTATGTGGTCCGCGAGCGCTACCGCATCCTGGGCCAGGTCAAGGCGCTCACCGCGGAAGGTCGGCTCAGCGGGGTGGTACTTATTGCCCTGCCCTTCGTGCTGTTTCTGACCATGCTGCACATCAAGCCGGATTATGTGCAGATGTTGTGGACCGATCCCCAGGGGATCAAGATGAGTGTTGCGGCCTTGATTATGCAGATTCTTGGCGCCCTGGTGATCAAAAAGATCGTGGATATCAAGGTGTAACCAGTGCGGATTTTAGATTGCAGATTGCAGATTTCAGATTGCATGAGAGGGTGGTGGGTCGTCTTTTCAGCTTTCACGTTTAAGTCCGTCGGAAATCTGCAATCTGCAATCTGCAATCTGCAATTCACAATTGGGAGATGCTGCCGTGATTCTCGGCTTCGTTGAGTTGACCGATATCATTCCGCTCTTGGTGTTCGCGTGCTTCGTCATAGGCGTGTGGTCCGTGCTGTCCTTGCTCTCCCAGCGCAACAGCCGGACACAGGAGCGGCTGGCCCGGATGAGCCGTCCCCCTTCTTTGGCCGATATGGACGATCCGCTGAACAAGAAATCGGAGCGCTTGAACAGCATTGTGGAAAAAGCCAAGGCGTTTTCGCAGCCCTTGATGCCGCAGACGGAGCTGGAGCAATCGGCCTTGAAAGTCAAGCTGGCCAATGCCGGTTTCCGAAGCGACTCGGCCATTGCCATTTACCTGGGCACCCGGTTCGCCTCGCTGATTACCTTTTTTGTCCTGTCCGTGGCGGTGTTTATTCCCAAGTATGGGCTCAACTACAGCGGACTGAAGTGGGTGGTGGGCCTGAGTGCTCTTGGATTCTATCTGCCGAACGTAATCCTGTGGTGGGTGCGGAGAAAACGGCAGGAGGCGATCTTCTTGACGTTGCCCGACGCGCTGGATCTGTTGGTAGTGTGTGTCGAGAGCGGGTTGGGTTTGGATGCGGCGATGCGCAAAGTGTGCGATGAAATGAAGGAGCACGCCAAGGTCATTGCCGAAGAGTTGAGTCTGGCGAACTTTCAGCTGCAAATGGGCCGGCCACGTCGCGAGGTGTTGCACGACCTGGGGGTGCGCACCGGCGTGGATGATGTGCGCAGCCTGGCGGCCATCTTGATCCAGGCGGATCGGTTCGGCTCGAGCATCGCCCAAGCGCTGCGTGTCCAGTCGGATTCGATGCGGACACGTCGCCGGCAGCTAGCGGAAGAGAAAGCTGCCAAGACGGCGGTGCAGCTGATCTTCCCCTTGGTTCTGTTCATCTTCCCTGGGATTTTTGTGGTTCTGGTAGGCCCGGCGGCCATCAGCATCATGCAAACGATGCTGAACAAGTAACACAGGACTCAGGGATCAGGGATCCAGACTGAGTACCTGATCCCTGAGTCCTGACTCTTCTGGAGGAAGGCGATGAAAGGACTCATCACAAAGGGCATGGCGGCAATGTGTCTGGCGAGTGGCTTCACGCTGAGCGGGGGCTGCCACGGCTACCGCGATTTGGTGGATCCCTGTTATCCGGAGCGCTATGAGTACGCTGCCCGGCAGGAAGTCATCGCCGCGATCGCCCCACAGGTGAACAACGGCCATGTGCTCGATCAGACCGTGTGGAATTCCCACTTTGAGGCCGGGACCGACAAGCTAACCGCAGGGGGCCTCGAGCACCTGGCTTACCTGGCTCGGCGCCGTCCCTGTCCGGATCCGATGGTTTACTTGCAGACGGCTCAGGATATTCGCTATGACCCGGCCGCTCCGGAGAAGCTTGCCGAGGCCCGAACGAGCCTGGACAACCGCCGCATCCAGGCGATTCAGAACTATCTGAACGCGGACACGGCCGGCCGGCACGTGAGCTTCGAAGTGCTTGTGCACGATCCGAGCGAGGTGGGCATCGCCGCGCTGCCTGCGAACATCGCGGTCTTACAAATGTATTCCGGTTCACGTGGAAATCTCCCGTCCGGCGGGGGCGCCGGGGGCGCCAATGTGTCGGGTGGCGGTGGGGCGACGGGCGGCGGTGCCGCGGGCGGCGGTGCCGCGGGCGGTGGTGGTGGCAGCGGCGCTTCAGGCGGCGGCTCCCGCTAATCGGTTGCACCGAGAACATCCTGGCGTGGTGAGTAATGCGGCAGACTGAGGAGAATCGGCAAGCACGAGGCTACCGTTCCGCGGGACTTTGGGCTTGCCGGGGATCTTCTCATGGCGACCGCATTACTCATCACTGCTTCGAAACACCTTGTTGGTGACTTAGGATTCGCAACCATGAACCTGCACCCTGACCGATCTCGGCGCTTCCCTCGACGGGCCTGCGCCGCGCTTTTCTTCCTTCTCCTTTTCAGCCTGCCCGCGCTGGCGACTCCGACTGGGGCCACGACTCCATTTCCTTTCCGCGTGCCAGCCACCACCGCCACGGTTTCCCCTGTGGTCTTGGCCGAAGGCTGGACGTGGGGAAAGCTCTACCACTACCTGGAATCCGCGCTGGGCAGCCGGCGGCACATGCTTCAGTTCGGCGTTATTGGGATGTGTATTGCCTTATACATCATGATGCGGAAATGAGTTCGTAATAGGGTGGGCTGTGCCCACCCTACGGAGAGGGACGAAACACACCATGCCACAAGCCGCGAAGCAATTTGATCTAGAGTGGGACGGAGCGGGTTTGCCGGAAGCACCCAGTGCCCCGGAAACGCTTCAGGAAGCAGGCCTGACGCTCGGTTTTCTCAATGATATGATCCTGCGGACCCTGTACACCCGCGGGATGATGGTCGGCCTGGACCTGGCGCGGCTGTTGTGCTTGCCGTTCAAAGTGATTGACGAATCGCTGCGCTTTCTCAAAGATGAAAAGTGTCTCGAAGTCACCGGCGGCGATCTCATTGGCCGTGTCAGCTATCGCTTCAACTTGACGGAACTGGGGCGGAGGCGGGCCCAGGACGCCATGAAACTCTGTGCCTATATCGGTCCGGCGCCCGTGCCGTTGGAAGATTATGTCGAGCAGACTTATCGTCAGGCCGTCACCGGGATCACCTGTACGCCAGAAGCCCTGCGGGCCACGTTCCATCACCTGGTCCTCAGCGATGCGCTGTTCAATGCCATTGGCCCAGCCATCATCAGTGGTCGATCGGTATTCATCTACGGCCCGCCCGGCAACGGCAAGACCTCGATCGCTCGCGCCATCGGCGACTTCATGAACAACAGCGGCGGCGAGATCTATGTGCCTTATGCGTTCTTGGCGGAAAGCAGTATCATCACCATCTACGATCAGGCCATCCATCAAAACTCCGAGGGACAGGCCGCCGACCGCATGGAAGACAACGAGGCGACCATTCGCCGCCTGCTGAACACCGGCACGGTCGATCCACGTTGGGTGCGCATCCGCCGTCCCGTGGTCGTCACCGGGGGCGAGCTCAACCTGGAAATGCTCGACCTCCGGTACAACTCCGAGGCGAATTTCTACCAGGCACCGCTGCATGTCAAAGCGAACGGCGGTATTTTCCTCGTCGACGATTTTGGCCGCCAGTTGATCCGTCCCAAGGAACTGCTCAACCGCTGGATTCTGCCGCTGGAAGACCGGCACGATTTCCTGACCCTGTCTTCCGGTAAGAAGTTCGAGGTGCCGTTCGAGCAGCTCACGATCTTCTCGACCAACCTCGATCCCAAGGACCTGGTGGATGACGCCTTCCTGCGCCGCATCCGCCACAAGGTCGAAATCCAGGCTCCCCAACGCGATGTCTACGACCGCATCTTCCAGGCCGTCACCAAACGCCTGGGAATGAACACTTGCCCAGAGGCCATCGATTACCTGTTCCAACGCTACTACAACAACGGCCGGAACCCACGCGCCAGCGATTGCCGGGATCTACTGGAGACCGTGCAGTCGATTTGCCGATATCGTAGACAACCTGTCCAGTTGACGCGCGACCTCATGGTCGAGGCATCCGCGAGCTTCATCTGCGAGTTTTAGGCAACCTGGTGAGTGGTGAGTGGTAGTATTGGTCCACTCACCACTCCAGCAGTCACTACTTACCCAGCGGAGTGGACAATGGATTGTCGCCGAAGCTTGATGCCGGCCCTGAGCCTGCTGGCGGGCT
>JBGQLF010000515.1:0-7193 GCA_041499985.1 Gemmataceae bacterium | reverse complement strand
GGATGATTGGCAGACGGTCGAGGAGCTGGCGAGCCTGCTGGAATCCTCCGGCTCGGTGGACCACGCGCACCTGTTGCGTGTGCAGAGTTCCTTGCGCCGCGGGTATCTGAACGAGGCGGTCGTGGCCTATAACGCCATCCATCGAGATCGCAAAGATCTCCTGGCCGAGGCGTCCCTCCACCTCGGTCTGGGCCTCTACTTCCACGGCCACCTGGCCGAGGCGGAGAAGCTGATGCTGCACGCCCTGACGGCCTTCCTCGACAATCTCGACCTCCATCGCGGCTTGAGCGCCCTCTACTACGACCGCGGCGCCATGTGGCAGGCCCTGCACCACCTACAGAAATGGGCGGAGCTGGCGGACCACGACGGCATGCCCTACCGGTTCATGGGAGTGATCTACGAGAGTCTGGGCGGGGATGCCCCTGCCGTGGAAAGTTACCGCAAGGCGCTGGCCCGGCAGTTGCCGCCCGATATCCAGGACGCCGCGCGCCTCGAACTGGCCGAACTCTTCGTCAAACGGACGGAGTACGCTGAGGCCCTGGCGTGTCTGACCGAGGCTCCCTCCGAGGCCCAACGGACCGCAAAACGCGAAGAGTGCCGCGCGGAATGCCTGTGTGGGCTCAGCCGTTACCGCGAGGCCAAGGAGATCCTGACGACCTTACTCGCTACCGCCGCGCCATCGCCCCGTGTCTTGCGGCTCCGCGCCGAGATCTACCTGGTAGACGGAGAGAAGGCAGCGGCGGTGACTTGCTTGCAAAGTGCTCTCCAGCTGGACGCTCACGATTGTGCCAGTCGGTATAAGTTGGCCATGGTCTATCTCAAGCAGGGAGCGCGCGCCGAGGCGGAGGAGCAGTTACGGCTGCTGGAACAGTCCCAGCGCTTGATCAAAGAGCTCAGTGACTTGAGCCAGCAAGCCGTCGAGAAATCGATGGATGCAGGAGTCCGGCGCCGCCTGGCCGATTTGTGCGGTCGGCTCAATAAGCCAGCCTTGCAACAAACCTGGTTGAAAGCGGCTGCCTCGTGTCCCCCGGAAGCCACCCCGAGTTCGCCGCCAGGCTGACCAACCCCAGAGGCCGTATGGAACCCTATCAACCCAGCCAGCCGCGGACGGCCCGTGTCCCGGGCATCCTGCTTCTGTTGGTCAGCGCAGGCCTAGTGGCAGTCCTAAGTTCCGTGCTCCTGATGCAGGCGCCATGGCGTGCCCACGTGGACACGGTGCCGTCCGTGGAGGATCCCCGGCTAACGATAGCGACCCCCTATCGTAATGTCCGTCCGGAAGTGCACTATGTCGGCGATGAGACGTGTGCCCAGTGCCATCCGGATCAGGCCGCACACTATCGCCAGCACCCGATGGGACGTTCGCTGGCCCCGATGGCGTCGGTCGCGGAGCTCGAGCGCCTGGAGCCAAGCACGCACAATCCTTTCGAGGCCTTCGGTCTGCACTTCCTGGTCGAACGCCGGGGCCAGAGCATCCGGCACAAGCAGGTTCTCCAGGGTTCGCAGGGACAGCCGCTGGCCGAAAGCGCGCTCGAGGTGCATTACGCGATTGGCTCCGGAACTCGGGGGCGTACGTATTTCACCAGCGCCGACGGCTACCTCTTCCGGACGCCGATCAGCTGGTTCTCTCAGAAGGGAATCTGGGATGTCTCGCCCGGGTACTCGCCGCAAGTGCTTTCCCGCCGCTCGCTGGTCGAGTGCATGTTCTGCCACACCAATTACGCCGACTGGGTCGAGCATTCGCTCAACCACTTCCGTCCCCCGATCTTTCGTGGCTACGCCATCGGCTGCGAACGCTGTCACGGACCCGGGGAGCTGCACGTGCAGCGGCAGGAGCGCGGCGAGGTCGTGGTTGGGCTCGATGATACGATCGTTAATCCCAGTCGCCTCGATCCCCTGTTGCGCGAAGCGGTCTGCCAGCAGTGTCATCTCGAAGGCAGCATGCGTATTCTGCGCCGCGGTCGAGGGCCGTTTGACTATCGCCCGGGTCTGCCACTGCACCTCTTTTGGGCGGTGTTCGTCGAGCCGCCACAATTCACGGACAACCATCGCGCCGTCAGCCATGTGGAGCAGATGTACGTCAGTCGCTGTTTCCGGGACTCGAAGGGGCGCCTGGGCTGCATTTCCTGCCATGAGCCGCATCGGGTGCCGGCCGCCGCAGAGAAGGTGGAGCATTATCGGACCCGGTGCTTGAGCTGTCATGCCGAGCAGAGCTGCCGGCTGGCCATGGCTGAGCGGCGGGCGCAGCAGCCGCAGGACAGTTGCAGTGCCTGTCATATGCCGCGCTTTGACAGCTCGGATATCGCCCACACGGCCATCACCGATCATCGCATCCTCCGCCGCTCCGAGCCCGCAGCCGATCCCCGAGCCCCAATCCCGCGGCTCCTTCTAGGCGAGCTGCCCATGTTCAATTTTTACCGGGAGCAGGCAGGACCGGAGGACACTGAGACCCGGCGGGATCTGGCGATGGCGTTGATCGAGAAGGCCTGGCAACCGACGCCGGCAGGCCAACGGATTGCCCGAATCGTTCTGCCCTGGCTAGAAGCGGCGGTTCAGGCCGCGCCCGAAGATGTGCCCGCCTTGGCCGACATGGGGTATGCCTTGTGGCTCCAGGGACGGGCACCGGAGGCGCTGGCTGTCTTTGAGAAAACGCTCAGCCTGGCTCCCGAGCAGGAGATCACGTTGATCGATGCGGCTCGGGTCACGGCCCAACTGAAGCAACCGGAGAAGGCGATCGCGTATTTCCGCCGGGCCAGCGCCATGAACCCTTGGGGAGTGCTCTATCGCTACGAGCTGGCCCAATTGCTGGCGCAACGCGATGAATGGGCCGAGGCCCTGGAACAATGCCAGACGTTACTCCGCCTTTATCCCGGCCATCTCGAGTGCCGTCAGCTGCTGATCACCGGCTACCTGCGCACCGGCAAGAAAGAGCAGGCCCAGGCGGAATTCGAGAAAGTGTTGGCCAACCATCCGCCGGACCGGGAACGGACGCTGCGGCAGTGGTTCGCCGAGCAGGCGCGTTAACCCACTTGATGACCAAGGAGCCGCGTGATATTACCTCGGCATGTAATATTCTCACACATTACAGTGCTGCGGCATACTGGAGCTCAACTACCCCAAGCTCGGAAAGGAAGCCTCGGGCACTGGCCTCGGTAAGGAGGGAATCAACCTTAACAGTCCCAGTTTCCGGCAGGTAGTGCTTGACACTGGCACTGGAGTCAGAAAACATGGCAGCCGTCCTTGGCTCCTGGTGCGGCTAGCGATCCTCGCGCTCGGCGTTTACGAGTTCGGGGCCACTCGACTTGATTTTGCTCAGCGCTTTCCGAACCTCTTCGATGCCGATTTCGAAGTTCGCGTCAGCTAGCCAGTCGGCAGCGCCGTTTGGCTCGTCAATGGTGACAGTAAGCTGTTGCTGGTCCTTGAGTGTGGCCGGAACAGGCTTCAACGGCTTGAACACACCGTTGTCAAAAATCACCTCGATCTGCTGACGCATGGGGGCTACCTCCTGTTCTCAGAATAACACGGCTTGGCCCTTGTCGTCGAGGCGCGGCACCGGCCTCATCGACTCGCGCTGATCAGGGATGGCCCCGGCTACCGTCACCATCGACGTCGATCTGCCCGCCGGCATCACCATCACCAACCACGAACGGTACGGCACCAGCCACGATGGCTGGTCGCTTTCGTCGCCCCAGTGCCCGTCCGCAATTCATGTTGTCCGCCAGGCCGCTGGCTGGGTAGGATGCAGATGGAGGCGACCATGATTGAATTGACTCCCGAGCAGCGGCAGGCCGTGGCACAGGGCGAACCCGTGCGTCTCGTTGATGACACGACGCACGACGCCTACGTCCTGGTCCGGGCGGAGGTGTACGAGAGGCTGTCGGGCGCGATGTCACCACCCACCCACGAGCCCCCCGTGGGAATCGAGCCCTTGATGCTCCGCTCTATGCAGGCCTTCTGGCGGGACCTGCTGGAACTGCTCAAGCTCAAGTCGAAGAAGAGGCAGTGGGTGGCCTACCAGGGCGACGGGAAAATCGGCTTCGGGAAAACGCAGACCGAACTGTATCAGGAATGCTTGCGTCGCGGGTTGGAGCGCGGACAGTTCTACGTTGGGAAGATCCAGGCCGATCCAGACGGGGTGCCGCCCTGGGGGACGCTCCCGGGGGATCGGTCCCTGTACGAGTTCACCGAGAGAGTGGAGGGAGATATTCCTTCCGATGCCAGATGACAAAAATTCTCGACCGGTTGCCCATCCTGGACAGCCGGACCTCCATCCGGTTCGGCGACAGGCACGTTACGGTGCTGCCCGACCAACAAGAGTGAGAATGACTGCGTCCTCAAGTTCGAACGCTCGGCCGAGCGCTGATCCGGAAGTGCTACTCCAACCAGACGCGCCGGAGATAAACCGTTCGGGTTTGCTCCGCGGACAGGCTAAAAACCTGCACATAGCGGATATTCGATAAGTCGAGCGGCCCAAAATGTCCCTGCTGGGCCAGCGTGGCGAGGTCGAGCCGGACCACGTGCGCGCCAGCCTGGAACGTTTGGCCGACTTGGGCATGGTTGGACCGGTTCTGGTCGTCGAGGCCACTACGCACCGAGAAGGTGAGGGGCAGACCGGCCTCTTCGCAGGAAAAGGACCAACAGAGTCGTTGGTATGGGCGCCAATCGTAACTGAGGACCGGGAGGATGGCTCCAGGGTAGCGTGCCGGTCCGGGGAGAAGTTCCAGGCGGCCGCACCAACGCTCCGGTTGCTCGGGATCCGGGAGGCGCAGCAGCTGGGACTGTTGGCACTGCCAGCGGAGCAGCTGCCGCGGGGTCTGGAAATCCGCCAGGGTCGGCAAGGCCAGGTAGCCTTCGTACGCATCCAGGAGTCGCGGCAGTGAGTCCGCAATTGGCCAGGCTACGAGGCCCACAATGACCAGGGCATGACCGCCCAGATGCAGGAGCGTCCGTGGTCCCTGCCAGGCATGGAGAGCTACCACGGCCGTGCCTACACCCAAGGCGCCGCGGACGAAATCCAGGATATCGCCGGTCCGGCCCACATGGTCCTGGATTAACTCCGCCAAGCCGGCCACGACGAGCGCGATGATCGCGGGCGCAGCCCACGACCGGCGCAGGATCCAGGATAAGTACAGCGTCATCCCCGCGAACAGCGGCACATGCGTCAAGTCCCAGAACTTGCTCTGCCAATCCCCCTGCCAGCGGTCAGGCAAGGGGGTGAGCAGCAAGAACGCCACCACCGCAATCGCCAGGAGCACGCCGCCGAGTGCTTTCGTTTGAGCCGACACAGGAAATCCCTCTGGAACGAACCGACAGCGCGAGCGAGGGCGGCGGTCGTTCGTCTTGCGGCCTAATCTTAAAACCCGTTCCAATCTCTATCCCAGCCCCCCGTCCATCCTAACAGCGCCCTGGCAATGGCAAGGAAGCCGGGAGTGTTGACGGAGGTTAGCCTGGAGTATGCATTGGCGTTAATTTATATTAGCATTTACCACCGTGTTTGCCGCATCGTGCGTGCTGCGGGCAGTCAGTTGGAACAGGGAGTCGTTTGTTGAACTACCATTGTCTTCGGGACTTGCAACTCGGGGCGGGTGGAGTTCGAAAGACTCCGCTCCGAGTGGTACGGGAAATGCGTTACCTCTCCTGGTGGCGTCTGGTGAAGTGGATCTTGTCCTGGGAGACTCCGAGAAGATGCAATGGCTGACGATACGCCAGATTCTGATCTGGGCGGACACTTATCATGATCTCACGGGCAATTGGCCGACGAAGGACTCCGGGCGCATTGTGGGCACGGTTTGCGAGACCTGGGCCGCCGTGGACCGTGCCCTTCGGGAGGGAACGCGCGGTCTACCGGATCGTTCGTCTCTGAGCCAGCTGCTCATGGAGCACCGGGGCGTGCGCAACATTCAGGCGTTGCCGCCGTTGTCCATCGCCGACATCCTCGCCTGTGCCAAGGAGTACCACGCGCGCACGGGCGAATGGCCAACTGCCGATTCCGGCCCCATTCCCAACACCATTCACGAAACTTGGAGCACCGTAGATCAAGCTCTGCGTCTGGGGATGCGTGGTCTGCCCGGCGGTTCGTCCCTGGCGCGGTTGTTGGCGGAGCACTGCGGCGTGCGCAACCGCAAGGGTATTCCCCCCTACACCATCCCGAAACTCTTAGTTTGGGTGGACGAGTATTTCCAAACGCACGGGGCCTATCCAACCAGCAAATCGGGTGTCATTGCCGGGACCAATGGAGAAACCTGGCTGGCCGTGGACATGGCCCTGCGCCTGGGGCGGCGTGGCTTCCCGGGAGGGTCCTCCCTGTACCGGCTGCTGGCCGAACATCGCGGGGTCCGCCGCTCCCCTCGCGATAAGCCTCGGTTTCAGCTCGCCGTGCTTCTGGACTGGATCGATGCGTATCAGGCGCGGCACGGGGAATGGCCCACGGCCGACTCTGGCCCCATCCCCGAGTCGCCGGGCGATACCTGGTGCAGCGTCGATCAAGCGCTCAAACAGGGATTACGCGGCCTGCCGGGTGGCTCGTCACTCCCCCGCCTGCTGACCGAACACCGTGGCGTGCGCAATCACTACGCGCTTCCTCCTTACCGCGAACAGGAGTTGCTCCTTTGGATCGACGCCCACCAGGCGCGCGTGGGAGACTGGCCGACCAGCGATTCCGGTCCCATCCCCGAGGCACCGGGCGAGACCTGGAGCCGCGTGGATACGGCCTTGCGGAACGGTCTGCGGGGCATGCCGGGCGGCTCCTCCTTGGCACAGTTCCTCGCGGAGCACCGCGGCAAACGCAACCACATGAATCTGCCGCCGCTGCGGATCAAGCGAATCGTCGCTTGGATGGATGCCCACTATGAGGCGAAAGGGGAATGGCCAACAGCCAACTCGGGCCCGGTCGCGGAAGCCCCGGAAGAAAACTGGGCGGCCATAAATAACGCCCTGCGCGAGGGGCATCGCGGTCTGCCCGGCGGTTCGTCGCTGGCGCAGCTGCGGACCCGGAAGCGCGGCGTACGCAACCCCAGCCAATTGCCACCGCTATCCCTGTCCCAGCTCTTGGACTGGATCGACGCCTACTTCAAGCGCCATGGCAAATATCCACATTACAAGTCTGGACCCATCCCTGAGGCGCCCGGCGAAACCTGGGCCGCCGTGGATTCGGCCTTGCGTTATGGCCGGCGCGGTTTGCCGGGACGATCGTCACT
>JBGQLF010000514.1:0-7199 GCA_041499985.1 Gemmataceae bacterium | reverse complement strand
TGCCGATTTCGACGATCGAGCCACCGTGCGCTCCGGGTTTATGGGCGTGCTCCGCGTCGCTCGATTTCTCCTTGACTTCAGGCCGGGGGTTAGGCGGCGCGTCCGGAGGCGCGTTGTTGCAGCCAACGTAGCTGGCCAGGGCCGTAACTGCAAAGAAGAAGGGTAACACTTTGCGCCACATAATGATTTTTATCCTCTTATGAATGGTTGAACCGAAACGGCTGCAAGCTGGTCCGTGCTCGCCGACCCCAAAGTCTAGTACACCACCGCTGAAATGGACTTCCACTCCAGGTTATGAGCCTGGTCGCAGTTACCCTCCCTGAGACGATGGATTCATTACCGCCAGGGTGAACGAGGCGGATCGTGGGCGCGGCCGGAGCTTCAGCAGGATGTGTTTAGCAGCGCAGGAGGTGGAGGGTGCGCAAAATGTCCCGTGGGCTACAGTAAGGAAAGGCGGCGCACTCCCGGGGAACCGGTCCGCGAGCGGTTACGAGGGGCGCGTTCGGAAGCGGCGGGAGCCAGGACCCGGCGGCGAGGTCAAGCAGCGGCGTCCAGCGCGTGCACGTCGTTCCCAGAGAGACATCGGCCGCTGCCACCAGAGCCGTCGAGGGTAAGCTTTCGTGACACGGACACGAATGTCCGGGCGGCGGACCCGGCTTGTCGGACTGTTCCTTCTTCACCGGGGCTTGATCGTGATGACAGCAGCACGAGCTGTTCCCAGTCTCTTCCTTGGCTCGGACCATCGCCGCGTTGGCCAGCTTGAAGAGACCGGCCAATTCCGCAGCCGTACAGCAGCAGAACCACGGCTCGACCGCGGTGATGAGCATCAGAGAAAAGGTTAACCCGAAACGTACCATGAACTCAACTCGCACGGGAACTACGTATCTCCAGGCGTATTATGGCCCTGCTTCGGTTCCCGGTCAATGTGGATCAACGGTTGTCGAACGATCTCCTCCCCGCTCCGATGGGCGCAAGAACAAGTCTCCCGTGATAAACTGGGCGTAGGTCTGTGTAACGACCGTGCCTGGCTGGGGCAGCCCTGGACGACGCCGACTGGTAACGCGCTTGCCCTAGCTCGAGCAATCGTTTCCCCCCTGTGACTCCCGAGTAGCCGCTGTGGCCGCCGAGACGCCAAACGCCATTCCGAGTGACCCCCTCCGGCAGAGCCCGCAATACCTCAAAGGCGTGGGACCGGCCCGCTACGAGCAGCTTCGCCGCTTGGGCCTGGAGACCGTGGGCGATCTTCTCTGGCATTTCCCGCGTGCCTACGAGGACCTGACCGACGTTCGGCCCATCGCCAGCCTGTCTGCGGCAGCGGTGCAGACGGCTCACGGCGAAGTGGTGGAGCTCGAGGGGCGTCAACTGGCGGACGGACGCTGTCTGGTTAGTGTCGTCCTCAGCGATGGTCGCGACTGCCTGGAAGGTGTCTGGTTCAATCAGCCTTTTGCAGCCCAGCGCTTCCGCTATGGCCAGCGCGTGGCGTTTAGTGGCAAGCCCCGTTGGTATCGCGATCACTGGCAAATGACCAGCCCGCGTGTGCAGATCCTGGATGCCACCACTTTGCCGGGCACGCCAGGCATCGTGCCGGTTTATCCGCTCACCGAAGATTTGCGCGCGGAACAGCTCCACCCTGTCATCCGCCAGGCTGTGCAGTTGTACGCGGACCGGGTTCCCGAGATTCTGCCCCCCGCCCTCCGCGAGCGGCACGGTCTGCCCACCGCGCCGGAGGCGTTGCGCGCCATCCATTGTCCGCCAACGCTACTGGCAGCGACGGCGGCGCGGCGGCGCTTTGTCTACGAGGAGTTCCTGGTACTCCAGCTGGCTCTGGCGCTGCGCCGCCGCGAGCTGCGTGACCGCGAACAGGCACCGCCGCTGCCGGTGACGCCGTTGATCGACGCTCACATCCGGCGGCTGTTTCCGTTTCGCTTGACGGCGGATCAGGACCAGGTCATCGCTGAAGTGTGTCGCGACCTGGCCGGCCACCGCCCCATGCAGCGCCTGCTCCAGGCGGATGTTGGCGCTGGCAAGACCGCCGTCGCCATCTATGCCTTACTGGTCACCGTGGCCAACAAGCATCAGGCGATCCTGATGGCGCCCACCGAAGTGCTGGCCCGCCAACACTGGCGCACGCTCGACCACGCCCTGGCGCA
Organism: Gemmataceae bacterium; assembly: GCA_041499985.1. GTDB lineage: Bacteria > Planctomycetota > Planctomycetia > Gemmatales > Gemmataceae > JBGQLF01. Next base: position 5,049 of record JBGQLF010000514.1, on the reverse strand, counting down.
GAGCCGGGTGCGCCGCTTCCTCTTGACCGGCGGCCTCAGCGCCGGCGAGCGCCGGACTGCCCTCGAGGCGATTCGCCAGGGCGATGTCGACCTGGTTATCGGCACTCAGGCACTGATCCAGGAAGACGTTCAATTCTCTCGCCTGGGTCTGGTGGTGATTGACGAGCAGCACAAATTCGGCGTGAATCAGCGCGCCCGCGTTCGCCGGCTGGGAACCGATCCGCATTATCTCGTAATGACCGCCACACCGATTCCGCGGACTGTCGCCTTGACGGTCTTCGGCGATCTGGATCTCTCGGTGATGCGCGAAGTGCCACCAGGCCGGCAGCAGGTCGCCACACACTGGTTACCCGAAAGCCGCCGCCCGCAGCTGTACGAACGGTTGAGTGCGGGCCTACGCCAGGGCCGGCAGGGGTACATCATCTGCCCGCTGGTCGCAGAATCCGAGACGCTGGACTTGAAAGCTGCCGAACAAGTGTATGTGGAATTGCGGGAGGGGCCACTGCGGGCGTTTCGTTTGGGGCTGCTGCATGGACGTCTGGCAGAGAGTGACAAAGATGCTGTCATGGAGCGCTTTCGCAACCAAGACCTTGACCTGCTCGTGACCACCGTGGTGGTCGAGGTCGGCGTCGATGTGCCCCGCGCCACCCTTCTGGTCGTGGAACACGCTGAGCGGTTCGGACTATCGCAGCTGCACCAATTGCGCGGGCGCATCAGCAGGGGTACGCTGCCTGGACAGTGTTACCTATTTGCCGATATGAACAACGAGAAAGCCAAAGAGCGCATCCGGCTCTTGACGCGCACGACCGACGGCTTTGCGTTGGCGGAAGCCGACGCCCGCTTACGTGGCCTGGGGAAATTCTTCGGCACCCGCCAGCACGGCCTGGGCGAATTGCGCTTCGGCGATCTGTTGCAAGACCACGAGTTGTTGCGCCAAGCGCGGCAGGATGCTTTCGCGCTGGTGGCTGAGGATGCGGGGCTTAGCCAGGCCGGACACGCTTTGCTGAGGCAGGCCGTGCTCGAGCGCTATGGCAGCACGCTCGACCTGCCAGCCGTGGGTTAGTATTCCCATTTCGCCAGAAAGGTTCAGCGGGGAGCCGCGGGCGGCGGGCCCGCGGGCGCCTGCGGCTCCCTGCTCAACGGATCAAGGGTGGGTCGTCTGCGCAATCCGGCGCGCCGTGGCGTCCGCGCGCACCGTGCCGCGGTCCACCAAGTGGTGGAGCTTGACCACCAGACGGTTGAGATCGTCATGATCGTCTTCTGGCAGCTCGCGCAGCAGGTCGACGATACGACTGATGCGAATATCCTGATATTCCATTAAAGCCTTCTCCCCGGCCGCGGTCATGCAGACATCCACCTTGCGTTTATCGCGCGGATTGATGCGGCAGCTGATCAGCGGCCGTTCGCGAGCCTCCAGCGAGCGGATGATGCGCGACATCTGTGCCGGCAGCACGCCGAGCTGGCGCTGAATCTCGCCCACGATCATGGTGCCGTGGTCCTGCAAGATCGACAGCGTCAGAAACTCGACTTCCTTGAGATCCCCTGCTCGGCGGCGTCCGCGGACGGCGGCCAAGCACAGTTGCGTGATGACGTCAAAAAGGTCTCGGCCAATGTCCTCGAGCCGGACCGCGGTTCCTGTGGCAATCATGTAGCCCTCTTCTCTTTCGTTCCGGCCCCTGTCGCAACCGCACCGCGTGGGAGGCACGATCACCACAGCGCGACCCAGATAACGAATGCAGATATACACTTGTTAAAATATAACTGCCAGCATAGGCTTGTCAAATGGAAAAGTGGCAAGGGAGAAACCGGTTAGGTGAGCTGCGCCCCATCCGGGCGCGCGGAAAACTGGGGGAGGAGCGAGAATTGTTAACGCGCCTGACGCTGTGCTTTTGGTCGTTGCCTGGCTCGGCGGGCGGGCGGGGCGGGGGGCCGAGTCAGCTTGATTGGCTGGAGCGCGTCCCACCAGAGGAGTAGCCGGAAACCGGCCAGCACCAACAGGATAACTATTTGTTGGGGCCACCAAAAGTGCAGGGGCCTATGGGCCACAGCAATCTCGGCCACATTCAGCGCAACCAAGGCCAGCAAGAACAGCCACAACCCCGGATGATCGGTACAGGCGCTCCGGAGCAAACGGACGGCGCGACCCAGCCGGCTCCGTCGCCGGAGACCGCGCAATTCCTCACGGAGGAATTGTCGGTGATCCAACAGGAGCCTATAGCCGGCCTGCCAATCCCGAGCCAGGGCTTGACGCTGACTGGGCAGAAGGGTTTGAAACGTCGGCACGATCAACTGCTGCCGGGCCAGGGCGACTACCAGGTAACCTGGTTGGCCCGCTTGTCCCAGAAGTGGCGGAAATGACCGCAACAGCTCTCGAATTGTCTGTAGCAGTTGAATCAGCTCCGTCGCTTCCGCGGGCTTTGTCAGCAGCTGCGTGGGGCGGTGGAGGTACTTGCCGGCCTGCTCCCAGGTCCAGAGCAGCTGGCGCGTGCGCGACACGCGGTAATACAGGGCTCGTTTGGTTCCCAGGCCACGCCGGGCGGGTGATGGCAATCCGGCTGCCGCCTTAACTGCCGTGGCAGAAGCTGGGGCAGCAACCCCGGTGTCCGCCGCGCCTGTGCCGTTTCCATCCGGCAGCGGCTCGTTCGGGACCTTCGCCATGTTGCTGTCGAGGTGAAGGCGGGGAGGGGGCGGCGCCGTTTCCCAGTCAAAAACGTCTTGCGGCTCGGGTAGCGCGGGTGCCGACGAAAAGTTCCAGGGACCGAAGAGCCAGGCCAGTGGATCCGGAACTGCCGAGGTTGGATTGCGGGCTGGGGCGTTCGATTCGGGAGATGAGGGTGGTCGCAGCGCCAGGGGTTCGGAAGCCGGGGAAAGCAGCTGCTGATCGTACTCCTGCTTCGCAGCCGGATCGGTCAGGCACACAAAGGCTTGAGCCAGGCGGTTCATCGCTTCGGTGACGAGCTCGGGATGCGCCAATTGGTAGCAGCGTAGGCGCTCGAGGCGCTCGTGTACGCGCTGCTCGATGAGGGCCGGATCGGATTCGCCCGGTGGCAGACCGAGCAAGGTGTAGTGGTCGGGCGGCCACGTCTTCACCGACAACCCTAACCAGGCGCAGATGAGTTCGCGGATCATACCGAACTTCACCCCATAGCGTAAACTTCCTGGGCTCTGTCGGATCCGGGGGCGGGAACGGATGTGAGGGGTCCAGTCCCCATTCTCCGACAGAGCCCCGCAGTCGTTAGGATGCCAGATTGGCAACGAAAACGCAAAGCTTATACGACAACAAAAAGGTCGTTGCAACTGTTGCAGGCGTGCCGGGGACGAACGTCCCCGACGCGCGAGTGTCGGAGTCTCGACGGCGTGGACGCTAGCAGGGGCGCTGCGTACACTACTTATTGAGGAGGTATGAGCGTTGTTCACCCTTGACGCCTTACGAAAACTGTTGAACACTCGGCCGTTTGTCCCGTTCCGCTTATGGCTGAGCGACGGCGGACATGTGGAGGTGCGGACACCTGAGGTCGTCATCGTGGGCCGACACTTCGCCGTCATTGGCTTGCTTGACCCGGAAACGACGGATACAGCGGTTGACTGGTACACCACGGTCTGGTATCTGCACGTCACGCGCCACGAGATGCTGAGACCTGGACTCCCGCCTTTCTCCCCGCCAGCCGGCACGAGCGAAACGCCGTCATCCACTCCAGCTTGATGATCCCCGGCTCGGCTGCCAAACCGACTTGTCCCTAACGGCGGAATTTGCTACAACCCCCGCGCTTCGAGAGGCGCCGGCCGGTGGCCCTCCGTGTCCTCCGATCAAGCGAGAGCGATGAAGAATTTCTTGCGCGCCTTACGCTGTTCGTGGCCCTATCGCGGCCGGCTCCTGCTCTCGGTGCTCTGTGCGCTGGGAGCCGCGATCTTGTGGGCCTCGTGTTTCGGGGCGGTCTATCCCGTGCTGGAGATCTTGCATAGCGAACAGAGCCCCGAAGCACTGATTGAAGCCAAGATTGCCGACGCCCAGGATCTCATCGAGGGCTGGCAACGAGATGTCCAACGGCTCACGCAGGAGGAAAAATCCCTCCGGGTGCAGTTAATCAATCCGTTTCGCGATCAACGCCTGCGCGAGCTCACCAGCTCCATCTGGCACCTGGAAAGTAATCTCGAATCCAAGCGCAACGCGCTCTACCGCTATCAATTGGCCAAGAAATACATTGCCCGCTTCCTGCCGACCGATCGCTTCCAGACCTTTGCCTGGGTTATTTGCCTGCTCGTCGTCGCCGTGGCACTGAAGGGCGTCTGCGAATTCTGGCAGGAGTCCTTGGTTGGCAGTGTCGTCAATCTGTCGTTATTCGATCTACGCAACCGCATGTACCGCAATGTCATCCATCTCGACGTGAACAACTTCGGCGACGATGGCACCCACGAACTGATGGCGCGCTTCACTAACGACATGGAAACGTTAGGCAACGGCACCAAGACCGTATTTGGCAAGATGGTGGCCGAACCGCTCAAGGCGTGCGCCTGTGTCGTGCTGGCCTGCTGGCTCAGCTGGCAGTTGACGCTGATGTTTCTCGTGTTGGTACCAATCGCGGTATTTATTCTCACGAAAGCCGGCCGCGTCATGAAGCGAGCGGCGCGGCGCTTGCTCGAGCGGATGTCCAGCATTTACAAGATTCTCCAAGAGACCTTTCTCGGTATCCGGGTCGTCAAAGCATTTACCATGGAACCCTACGAGCGACGCCGGTTCTGCGCCGCCACGAAGGATTACTACTACAAGGCGATGTGGGTGGTAAACCTGGATGCGCTGGCGGGTCCCGTAATCGAAATCCTCGGCGTGGCGGCCGGAGCGGGCGCCCTCTTGGCCGGTGCTTACCTGGTCATCGCACATCAAACGCATCTGTTTGGGCTGCGCATGACCGAACAACCGCTCAAGCCCGCGGAACTGATCACGCTCTACACCTACCTGGCAGCCATCGCCGATCCCATTCGCAAGCTTTCCAGTGTGTACACGCGGCTGCAATCTGGCGCCGCGGCCGCCGACCGCATCTTCGTCTACGT
>JBGQLF010000513.1:0-7221 GCA_041499985.1 Gemmataceae bacterium | reverse complement strand
TACGAGTTGCCCGTCCTCCACGCGGTACTTGGCCTTGCCCCCGCGCTGGACCCAGCCCTCGAGGTCCTTGCCGTTGAACAGGCTTACCCAGCCCCCGTCCTTCGGCTCATCGGCCGACACAGGGGCGGAGGAAGGGAAGGAGAAACCGATCACCACGCAGGCGGCGATCGCCATACCGAAGCGGAACAGAGATGCGGCCAAGGGAGAGTTCCTTTCGCTGGGCGTGGTTTCGGGGATCGTAACCGGTTCCAGGTCCAAGGGGCGTGTTCGCGCGGGTTCGTCCACCGCCCAGATGTGAACGAATGGATCGTCTCGGGCGAATCGCCGAAGGGCCATGATACTGCGGAACTTTTCCAAGTGTGTGGGAAACTTTTGCATCTGGTTGAAAAATACGCTGTATCGGGTGGCCCCAGGCCGTGGGTTAGGATTCCAATCCTGACGTAGGGCGCTGTCAGGATCGGAATCCTAACCCACGGCCTCGGAACCGCAAGGTCTCACTCATTTCTTCGCGCTGCCGATGCACCACAGGTGCTCGTACGTGCGGATGAAGATCTCGCCATTGGAGATAGCCAGCGACGCGTTGGTGTGCTCTCCAAGCCTATTTCGGCTGAGCTGCTCGAACTGGGGCTTGGCGGCGAAGACGTAGGTATCGCCCTCCTGATCGGTGGCATAGAACTTGCCATCGGCATGGACCAAGCTTCCCCAGAACGCCGTGCCGAGGCGCTGCCCGTCCCAGAGGTCCTTGCCGGTCTTCAGCTCGATACACTGCACCGTTCCCGGGCCGGCGTTAACCATATACAGATGCTCGCCGACGATCACGCCCGTGCCGATGCGCTGGGGGTTCTTCTGGGTGTGGAGCCAGAGACGATGCGTCTCGGTAACATCCCCGTTGCCGCCGGTCTTGACGGCCAGCGCCGACCCGTGAAAGCCCGACATGGCCACCACCACTTCAGGTGTCATCACCGGCGACGTGTAGACCAGCGGCGTAAGTCCACGACAGGTCCAGAGCACCGCGCCCGTCATCGGGTCATGGGCTTTGACCGCGCTGGGCCAGGTCATGATGAGCTGATCCCGGCCATCGACCGTGAGGATCCGCGGCGTGGTCCAGGAGCCGATCCACTCGGTGTTGCCTTTCAGGCCCGTTTTGCCACCGGGTTCCTCGACTTTCCAGACGTCGTCGCCGGTCTTCTTGTCCACGGCCAGTAGGAAAGTACGCTCTCCCGGCCCGCAGTTCAGAATGACCAGGTTGCCGTAGAGGATTGGTGAGGCTGCGGTGCCCCAGACGTGGATGAACTGACCCAGATCGCGGTGCCAGAGCTGGTTGCCCTCGAAATCGTAGCAAACCACGCCCGCGGAGCCGTGCGACGCGATCACGCGCTCGCCGTCCGTCACCGGGCTGGCGGAGCAGTAGGGGTTCGTGGCGTGCGTCGGCTCCTCGTCTTTGCAGGGGATCGACTTCTGCCATAGGAGCTTGCCGTCGGTACGGCCGAAGCACAGGACCGCGCGTTCGGTTCCCTTCTTGTCGAGCGACTGGGTGAGGAAGAGCCGGTTGCCCCAGACGATGGGACTGGAGTTGCCGGCGCCGGGCAGCTTGACCTTCCAGTGGACGTTTTCCGTCGCCGACCAGGTGGTGGGCAGGTCCTTCTCGGCGCTGGTACCGTCGCCGCGCGGTCCGCGCCAGTTCGGCCAGTTCTCGGCTTGTGCCACGCTTGCCCATGCCAGGAGAAGGAGCACACACCAGGCCATCGCTTTCATGATATTCCCCTATGCAGCGGAATGATTGTTCGGGGCAGTCGCCATCGTTTCCGGAGTGGAGTAGCGGAAACCTATGCCCTCGGTAGAATGATTCTTATGCCACACCCACGTCGTCTCACACATCCGTGCGGATCTGTACGCTGGTATTGCGGTCCGGAGATCCCCATCTCCGTTATCCGCTCTTTTGCCCGGAAGGTGGCAGCGCGCTTCCAGCCAGAGAAGATTATCCTGTTCGGCTCCTACGCCTACGGCCAGCCACACACGGACAGCGACGTCGACATCCTCGTCGTGATGCCGGCGCGCAATCAGCTGAACCAAGCGGTGCGGATCAGCCTGACGATTGACCCACCCTTCCCGCTGGACATCATTGTCCGAACGCCGAAGAACATGCTCTGGCGCCTCCAGGAAGGCGACTCGTTTCTCCAGGAGATCATGTCCAAGGGAAAGGTACTCTATGAAAAAGCTGACGGCAGCGTGGATCAAGAAGACCGAGGCCGACTTCATCGCCGCCGAAAAGCTTCGCTCAGTAAGAGTAGGGTGCGTCAAGTCCGCGCCGACGCACCGGGCAGACATCACGGTGCGTCGGCACGGACTTGACGCACCCTACTGGCTGGCTGCTCAAATAAACGGCGCCTTCACCTTGTCCGTATCCCGCAGCGGATACTCCGGCAACTTGCCGTCTGCGTCTTCCAGGATGCGCTTCCAGGCCAGCTTTACGCGCTCGGGCGCCTTCTTGGCGATCGTCTCGGCGAACGGCTTGTCCGCTTCCAGATCGAACAACCGCGGATTATTACCGTGGATATCCGAGAAGTACCAGTTGCGCTCATCGGTGTACCAGACACAGTTACTGTAACGGCATGTGAGGTACTCCCGAGGCGCGAACGAGCCGCCTTCCAGCAGCGCCAGCAGGTTCTTGCCGTCGACGCCCTCCTTCGGCGCCGTCCCGGACGCGGCGCAGACCGTGGCGGGAACGTCGAGCGTGTAGACGAACTCGCGGAAACGCTTGCCGGCGCCGTGTCCCTGCGGATGGCGAACCATCAGGGGAATGTCCATGGTTCCCGGATAGAGGCAGGCTGCCGGCTTGCCCGTCGCCTTCTCCAGATTGTCGCCGAAGTTGGTGCCGTGATCACTGACGAAGAGCACCAGGGTGTCCCGCTCCTTGCCGATCTCCTTGAGCTTATCGAGCAGCTTGCCGAGCCAGTGGTCCACCATCGTGATCAGCCCGGCGTAGTGTGCTCTGACATCCACCAGGGCTTCTTCCAGCTGCGGATTCTGATACAGCGTGTTATACGGTAGCGTGAGGTGGGTTTTGCCCTTGTACTTGGGATCGCGGTACAGCTGGTAATACTTTGCGGGGGCTTCCCAGGTTTCGTGCGGATGGAAGGTATCGGTATAGAGGTAGAACGGCTTCGGATTGGTCCGGTTTTCGTCCAGAAACTGGATGGCGGAGCGGAAGGTCCGCGGCGTGGCAAAAGCCATCTCATCGGGTTCGAAGCCGCTCAGGTTGGCGACATGCTGCGCCGCCCGAAGAAGGGGAGCCGCGTAGCGCTGCTCGACTTTCTTCATTTCGACCGCGGCGGCGGAGCGATACCGGTCTTCGGCGGTGCCGCGGACGAAGTCCCATTGATGGAAGCCGCGCGTGAAGTTGTTCGCGGGCACGAAGTAGTGGGGCACGTCGCTGACGAAGCCGCAGTGATAGCCTGCCCCCGCCAGGCTCTCCGCCACGGTTCCCTGGCTCGACGACATCGGCTGCCACCCAGGCAGAGAGATATTGTCCCACGGCGTCGGTTGGAAGTTGCGGAAAGGGAAGGCTCGCCGGCCGCTGTGGAGCGTGCGGCGGGTCGGGATGGTGGGCAGACATTCGGGGTGCGCACGCTCGAACAGGGCGCTTTCCCGGGCCAGCCGGTCGAGTGTCGGCGTTTTGACCCAGGTGTTGCCGTAGGGGCCAAGGAACGCGATGCGTAGTGTATCGGCGACGACGACGAGGATGTTCCAGCCTCTGCCGGATTGTGTACCCTCGCGCGGGACTGATTTCTCCTGAGCCTGCGCGGACGGGAGCGACACGTCGCCACCAGCCGTGACAGCGGCAAGCGTTTGCAAAAACTCGCGACGTTGCATGGGATTCACTCCGGGGATGGATTCTGTGGAGTCGGCCTTCGGGATCCGGCGCGAACCGATGAGCAGATACCGCGGCGGCCAAGTGACGCGGGCATGCGTGCCTCGTTCCCAGACTCCTGGTTGGAAACGCCTGGCAATTACGACTCCGTGTCGTGCTAGCGATGTTCTCCCCGGTCCGGGAGGAAGGCCGATGCTGTGCCCTTGGACCAGCGCATCACGTTCCAGTTCGCATAATACGCTCGGAGAGCAATGAAGTACGCCAGAAGCTGGAGGCTCAAATAGATACTCCACAGCGACCACACCACTCCTCTCAACATCGGGTCGGCATGCAGCCCGCCGAGGTCATATTCATGGAAGTCAAACAGACGCGCCAGCACAAAGCCCAAGTCGAGGAGCATCACGAACGCGCCGGTCCAAAGCGCCCATAGCCTTCGGGCTATGGTAGCCAGCCCAATCCAAAATGCAGGCACGTAAGACACACACATCACGGCCAACACATGGCCTGCACTCCGAATTGGCATCCTTGGATCTGAGCTGGAAAGGATCGCGACGATGCCCAACACACCCCAAAGCATGAGCATGCTGTTGACAAGCAGCACGAACACGCCAGCGTCACGGACGCGTTCTGGGCGATGACACCACAACCACAGCCGGGAAAAATGCCCCACGGGCCGAGCCACGATTGGCTTGCCCTCCAGGAAGCGGCGCAAATCTTTCCCCAGCTCTTTGGCCGAGGTGTACCGGCGTCCCGGTTCCTTACTCATCGCCTTGAGACAAACCGTCTCTAGATCGCGCGGGATTCGATCGTCCAGTTTCCGAGGCGGCAGTGGCTCATCGTGGAGCACCTGCTGCATGAGCATCCGGCTATTACCCCGGAAGGGCAGTTCGCCGGTCAGCAATTCGTAGAGGACGACGCCCAGGCTATAGACATCGCTGCGGCCATCGACGAGGTGGGCCTCGCCGCGGGCCTGTTCCGGGCTCATGTAGGCTGGCGTGCCCAGAACCTCGCCCTCGGCAGTCAAGGTACTCTCCGCCTCATCGTGCAAGGCCAAGCCAAAATCGAGCACCAACGCTCGCGGTCCGGCTGGCTCTAGACTAGCAGATGCGAGATCCAACCCCAAAGCAGTCAGAGCGAAATCCCCGGTGAAAACCTGTTGGTCCGCCAGGCTGGTGGTGGAGTCCTGTCCCCGATGGTACTCGATCATGATGTTGGCCGGCTTGATGTCCCGATGCACCAGCCCTTTGGCGTGTGCATAGTCAAGGGCTTCCGCCACCTGGGCCACTAACTCCGCCGCTTCCTGCAACGTGAGTCGTCGCGCCTGGAGCAATTGCCTGACCGTGAGCCCGTCAATGTAGTCGTAGACCAGCGCGGGGCGCCCCTCGAGCTCCGCCACCTCATGCAGCGACACGATGCCCGGATGCCGCAGTTGCGCCGCCGCACGGGCCTCACGATGGAACCGTTCTCGGGCATCCGGTGAAGTCAACAGCCCAGCATGCGGGATTTTCAGCGCCACCAGCCGGCCCAGTTCGGTATCCCGTGCTCGCCAGACTACCCCAAAGGCGCCCACGCCCAGGGTTTCGAGGAGGGTGAACTTGCCCAGTTGGCGTGGTGAGTCGGTTGGACTCAACTTCGAGACCTCCAGCATCGGCAGCGCTTTGCCGCACGCGGGGCACCGGATCTCGCCTGCGGCATCGGCAACGTCATCCACAGGCGTGTGGCAGTAGACACACGAAGCGCGTCGCCTCGACGAATCCGGTAATGGCTCGGCTCGGGCGTCTGGGAACGAGAGTGTCTGGGGCGCGGCAGAACGGTCATTCGGCGCTGGCAGGAACCCGCCTTCAATAGTTTGTGCAAGCCACTCTTGGCTAAGCCAGGGGAGCCATTTTTGATAGTCCTCCGATCTTGGACTCTCTCCGGCATGGTAGCGCTGTTCGACCTCCAGCGCGATCAATTCCCTCAGCAGAGCCGCATATTCGGGTTCGGGCGTCTCGGCCAGGTACACTTCCAGGTGCGGGCGCGGGCCGTCTTTCCATGCCGCCTCGAACCGATCACACACTTCGTCCACATGCCGCGCCTGGGACAAGGAGAGAGCCGATGGTTTCGGCAAAGACATGTCGCTCATGATAGGTTCGCTTTTGTCCAGATATCCCGGATCAGTTGCAGCTTGCGTTCCACCGTTCGGAGACCACAGCCTTGCTTCCGGGCTAGCTCGTCATTCGTATAGCCTTCGAGTTTGCGGAGCGCAATCGATCGCAGCTCGTCGTTGTCCAGGCGATCCATCAACTGCTGCCACTCCTCTGCCAGGATGGCGGCAAACTCCGGCGTCGGTTCCGAGCTGACCAATTGTTGCAGGAGCGTCTCCTCGTCCGAGGCCGAGGACAGATGAGGATCCGTCAATCCCAAGGGGACCTTGCCCTGACCGTGTTTTTGCTGAAGCTCGCGTCGCCGTTGATCGAAGGCCTTGTGCGCCGCAATCTTCAACAGGAGCCGCCACAGGTCCTGGCGGTTCTGCATCTGGGGAAATCGGCCGCGCTCGACCCCACGACAAAAGCTGTCGAAGGCATGCGCGGCCACGTCTTCCTCGTCCACGGCACGCCGCGGCGAACCGCGTAGCTTCTGGCGCGCGACGCGGACGAGGCGGTCGAAGTAGCGCTGCCACAGGAGCCGGGCGGCGTCGTGATCGCCCGCCTTGAGCTGGCGGATCCAGCGCGTGACCGATCCCTCCGACGACATCGGTTTCTCACCTCCCGGAATACTCAAGCTGGAGCGATGCGGACCGCGATTGTAGACTCGGCCCGGGCTCCGTGCAAAGGAATTCACCTTTTGTTGTCACGTAAATATTGTTCGCCGTCCTTGCAGCGGAGAATGATCATGCCGAAACCGGTTCACGCTCTGGCAAGGTTTCAACAGAACTCCTGTGGGGGGAGTGCCGACTCTTGGGTCGGTCGCACTTCTTAAGGAATCGTTGGCCGGGAAGCTGGTTCGTCCAGCTTCTGTTGCGTAGCCCAGGTCCGCAGGTCGTCGAGCCACTTGGCCGCCGCTTTGTTCTCTGGCTCGTCATCGAGCCAATTCTCGACTAAAGACCGACCGAACACGTATAGGTGCCGGTTCCGCCGTCGGAATGCCTCTGCCCCTGTCGGAGTCTCGGGCTGCCAGTCGGTTGTCTGTTCCTTGGTAAGCGGGCAGATCAGCATCTTGAGCAGCAGGTCGAGCCCCTCTTGCCGGTCATTCTTCCAGCGCCGGCCTTCGGCCACCAGCCGGCGGAGGTTACCCCAGAGCCGCTCCAAGTGTGCCTCGCTGGGATCACGAGCGATCTTCAGCAAGGCCACGTCGGCGATGCCGCAGAG
>JBGQLF010000512.1:0-7222 GCA_041499985.1 Gemmataceae bacterium | reverse complement strand
GTCCGGCACAGCCGGACCTACGGCTTCTAACTGCAATCCCTCCACCATCTCCTGACGCAGCGTCAGATTCGGCTGCGCCTCGACGGTATGTTTCATCGTGAACTGATAGAGTTTCTTGTCCGCCTGGGCGCGCGGCGAATGCATGGCCGGGCCCTTGGTGCGATTGAGCATGCGAAACTGGATGGCGCTGGCGTCGATGACCTTGCCCATCTCGCCACCGAGGGCATCGATTTCGCGGACGATCTGGCCCTTGGCGACGCCGCCGATGGCGGGGTTGCAGCTCATCTGGGCAACGGTGTCGGCGTTCATGGTCAAGAGCGCGGTGCGCAAGCCCATGCGCGCGGCCGCCAAGGCAGCTTCAACTCCGGCATGGCCGGCGCCGACGACGACAACATCAAATTCGTAGACTAGTTGGGCCATACGGGGAAACAGCCGTTGCCGCGGGAAACGTCCTTTCCGGGGAGTATACCGAAAGCGGGGAATGGGAAAAAGACCGACTGGCGGCCAGCGGCGTCTGGCCGCTATAATGTAGCGGACCGCGACAGTCTCCTTGTCGCTTGAGCGAAAGGCCGCACCATGTAAATGGATGTGGTTCCAACCTGGGTGGCACGCCCTGAGTCTTCGAAGGGCGTGGAGCTGTGGCAAACACGCCCTTCGAAGACTCAGGGCGTGCCACCCAGAAGCAGGCCCTTTTGAGCCAGGCCTGTAAATGGAGCCTCGACTATGCGGAAAAGACGCTATGAGATACTCTTGCCGCTCACGCACGCCGACGGACGCCCGGTCAGCGCGAAAAAGTTCGCCCAGACGCGTGACGACTTAATTGCTCATTCGGAGCGGCTCACTCTTCTTCCTCAAGTGGTTCTCAGTATCTGGGTGCATGAAGGAACGCGTTACGAAGGTGAATCAAGGCACCTCCTCGTGGATGTCGACGACACCCCGGAGAATGAGCAGTTCTTTGCCAGCTTCAAGGCCACGCTGATGGAACGGTTCGAGCAGATCGAAATCTACCTAATTTCCTACCCGATCGATCGCGTCTAAGAAGCGAGCATGCTACTCGAAGCGGGTTCCCAGCAGAGAGCGGCGCCCCGATTCCTCTTCCCGCACGCAGGTGCCGCCAACGTTCCCCTCGTGGTAGCCGCAAAAAATCCGGAAAAGTTCGCAGATTTCAATTGACATAGACGAAAAACTGTACACAATCCAGGTAATCTAAGCAACCAGGTAGTGGGGTGTTATGATCCGCTACCCAGGTCTTGTCGCATCGGAAAGCGCCAAACCTGCTCGGTACTTCAAGGAAAGGTCTAACTCGGTTCGGAAACGTTTACTCTGCCCAAGGAGACGTACAACCACAAGTTAGTTGCTTCACAGATTACCGACTCAGGCGCCCAGCAATCTCCTTCCACTTTAGCGCTTTGTGATTTCCCTTGCCTGATCCGGGATCTACCTTCGCCCAATCGCCCACGGACTGTTCCTGTCGCCCACGGAACGGTTTTGATCGCCCACGGACTGTTTGATCGGCCACAGCGCGCTGTGCGCTTCTGCCATCTGCTACGTCCCTAGCGTAGCATGTAGTCGCTTTGTGGAGAGCTACGCGCTCAACGAGCCGCAGCTTCTGCAAAAGCTTCTGTGTGCCGCGAAGTTGGACGAGACTGCGGACCAGCCTTTGGCTTCTTCGTGCCAGCGCTGGCAGAGGCCTTGCTGCGCCAAGACCCCGGATTGATGCCGGACGTTGCCAAGCTTGGGCAGCGCGGTCAGCCAGGGAGCAAAACCAAACCGCTCGAGCGGCAGCCGTCGGATCTGCGCGGGGCGGGGTAACAGAGGAGCGGCTCTACGGTATCTTTTAAGGACCCGTAATGGGTTTATCGCCTCTTTTGTCTCGAGGAAACATCGCCATGCTTCGGAAAAGTCGAAAAGGCCGCCCTGCTCTCCTGCGGCGAACCTTGACCGTGGAGACCCTGGAGGACCGCACGCTCTTGACCGGCAATGTGTCAGTCGGTCTGACTACGGGCACCGGAGTGCTTCAACTCATGGGGGATTTCGCGGACAATCAGTTTACCATTGCCCTCTCACCCACGAACCCCGCGAACATCCGGATTACCGGGCTGAACGCGACTCCGAAAACCCCGACCGCCATCAATTCCGCCAAATTCGCCGAATTCACGCTCTCCTCCATCACCTCCATCAACGCGATGTTGGGGACCGGTCTGGACATCGTGACGGTTTCGGGCTTCAGCATCCCGGGCACGTTGACCATCAACTACGCCAATGGTGCTTCTACCATCTCGGTGCTCAACTTCAACGCCAACATCATCAACATCGCCTGCTCCACCACAGGCTTCCCTGGCTTCCCTGGCTTCCCTGGCATCGGCGGGGGTGGTGGTAGCGGCAGCGGCAGCAACGGTGGCGGTGGCGGCGGAGCCACAGGCTCCGGCGCCGGTGGCCTCGGCGGCAACAACGGCGGCAACAACGGTGGGAACAATGGTGGTGGCAACAATGGTGGCAACAACGGTGGGAACAATGGCGGCGGCACCGGCGGCGGTGGCACCGGCACCGGCGGCGGCGGCTCCTCCACGGGAGGCTCTGGCAGCAACGGAGGCCTCAACACCGGGGTGCATACTTTCGACCCGGTCATCTTGACCGGAGACCGAGCCGGTTTGGTCAACATTCTCACCTGCCCGGATGTCAACGACTCGGTCGCCGTGAGCGCGAGCACGTTTGGCACGCTGAACATCACCACGCCGGGCTCCGGCAATGACTCGATCAGCTTGTCCGGATCCACGGCCGGGAACCTCAACATCACCGCCGGCACCGGCAAGAACATCATCAGTGTGAGCCAACTGCGGTCCGCCCAAGCGGTCATCACCGCCGGCACCGGCTCGAACACGGTCACGCTGAATGGGGCGACGTTCTCGGCCAACGATAGACCTCCGACCCTCATCGTCAACGTGGGCGTCGGCGGCCAGAACAGTCAGCATGTCACGTTGTCCAACCTGGTGTTCCAGACCAACGCACCGAATGTCCTGTTTAATGGTTCGATGCTCGTTTGCGTGGGCGATGCCCTGGTGCCCGATGCGACCGTAGACCCACCCATCCTGCCCTCGCAGCTCATCCTGTCGCACATTTCGGGGGTCAATGATCTGACCGTCAAAGCGGGCCAGAATTGGGACTTGATCG
Source organism: Gemmataceae bacterium (assembly GCA_041499985.1). Taxonomy (GTDB): domain Bacteria; phylum Planctomycetota; class Planctomycetia; order Gemmatales; family Gemmataceae; genus JBGQLF01. The sequence continues at coordinate 4,051 of JBGQLF010000512.1, read as the reverse complement.
ACCTCGATAACATCAATGCCCGATCGGTCACCGTGGGGACGATCGCGAACCCCATCGGCGCCAACACAGCCAACCTCATCCTGAACGGTCTCACGGTAGCCGGTCCGCTGATCGTGAATGCCGGAAACAATGAGCAGAATGTCCAGCTGACCAATTTCACCACGTTCGTCACCCCCATCGATCTCGCACTGGGGAGGGCAGCCGACGTGGCGGTGAACCTGGGCAATGGGACCCGGATGCTCACGCTGAACAATTTCAGTGTGGGTCGCAATCTGGCCATTACCAACGGCAATGGCACCATGACCATGATCATGATCACCAATGGCACGGTCGGGCAAGATATGGGCCTTCTCACCGGCAATGGCAGTACCGGGATCCTCCTGGACACGGTCAATGTGCTGAACGGCCTGTTCATCCAGGCCGGCATCGGCTTCAATGCCATCGTCGCTCACAACCTGACGGTTGCCTTTGGCGTAATTGATGGCGGGCTCGGTGGGGGGAACGTGTATTGGGACCAGGGCGGCAATGTCGGCTTCACCGTCATCGACTTCACGGGCTTCATCCAGGGACCCCCGTGAGCTGGACTCCGGTTGCGGATGGCTAGTCTGTTTCGTGGAGAGCCGCAGGGCGACAAGGGGTCAGTACTCAGTACTCGGTACTCAGTGCTGACCCCTGACCCCTAACGCCTGAACCCCGTACTCAGCCCTGACCGCCGGCTTTTGGCTCTTCCGTTTTGAGGTGCGGAGTCCGCAACGTAGAACGGAATTCATTCCGTTCGCAACTCGCCCCAACGGAATGAATTCCGTTCTACGCACCCAACAACGGAAGATCCCGGCTTTTTGACCATCTCTTCATGGGTGCTCATCCGTCTGCACCTCCTGCCTTCGGGCGCGTACCACCCCGCTGATTGAGCAATCGTTTGCTTCAAGACGTCGGAGCATCTGCCGAGCTGAGTGCGTCCCCTCCCGGTTCGCTTCTAAATCACCGTGCAGGAATGTGCAGCATCGGAAAGCGGCCTGTCTTCACCCTGAAAGGGTGGAACATCACAGCCCAGGGTCGCGGTAGCGCACCCTGGGGAAGCAGCCGCCATCCCCCCGCCTTCACCCTGCAAGGGTGGGACAAGTGTCTGGCCAGAGGTTGTGCCACCCTTTCAGGGTGGACCGCGAGGAGGGAGTCCGAGTCCCCAGGGTGCGCTGCCGCGACCCTGGGCTGTGTTCTCCCACCCTTTCAGGGTGAAGAGAGCGAGTCCCCTTCGCTGCCGATTCACACACGGTCATTTAGCAGAATGCACCGTCAGGTTGCTGGTACCCGACCGCCAGCGTGGTTAGACTGAAGGCTCTGATCGAGATTTCGCGAAAAAAAGCCGGTTGTCCTGTCCCGAAAACCGCCGGCTGCGGCAGTATATAGGTTATGGGGACCCTGATGGAGAACAATTCGGCCGACACGGTTCGCTTGATCGAGCGCGCCCAGGCGGGGGACCAAGACGCCTTCAACGCGATCTTCGCCCGGTACCGGGATCGCCTGCGCCGTATGGTGGACTTGCGTCTTGATACCCGGATGCAAGCGCGCCTCGACGCCTCCGACGTCGTGCAAGAGGCTTACCTGGACGCGGCGCAACGGCTGGACGAGTACCTCCGCGATCCGAAGCTGCCGCTGTTCCTTTGGCTACGCTTGGTGGTCGGCGGCTTCCTGAACGCCTTGCAGGTGATCCATCTCGGCGACCTATCCGCGCGGAACGAGCTGGATGCCGACGACCTATGTACCTGGGCGGAACTCGTCTCCGGGCAGCGCGTCCACGAAGGCGGCGGCGTGACCAACCTGACGGCCGACGAATGGCTCCAGCGCTGGCGCGCGTTCCGCAGGCGCCATCCCGCCAATCCACCACTGCCGTGGAACGAGCGGCTGGAACAGTAGTTGCTGCGTCGGGAGGCGGAGGAACTGCTTGGGATTGTGAGTCAACGCCGTGGCAGTCTCTACCCTAGCCGTTGGAGTCCCGCCTTTCGCGCGGTTTGCGCCAGGCGTCCGCCCAGGGCTGGGCACGAGACCGCCTGAAGGCGGGATTCCAACAGCGGCAGTCTAAGGACCGTCGTGGGGCTACTTGCGAGGTGGGTCCTCAAGGCTCGCTTCCATCATCTTCGACGCTTTCCCCGTCTTCGGGTTAATCGCCGGGCTCGCCTTGACCGGCATATCGTTCCGCCCGGTTTCTGCCTGCCCGCAGCCCGTCGTGGCCGCGAGGAAGGTCAGCAGCAGGATTCCCAACAATGAGTTCCGGATCATGTGTCCGAGTTCCTTGAAATGAGGTGGTGGATTCGGAAGGACAAAACGTCGGGGCCGGCAAGTGCCGGCCCCTCCAAATGTCGGCGTATGCGACCCTGCTGGGGTCAGTTCGAAATCAGACCGACGTTCGCAACGTCGCCGTCGTTCGCCCCACCCAATTGCTGGAGGACAAGCCAGCTCGCGTCGGTGGTGCTCGAAGAAATGTTTCCGTTGATGGCGCGGACGGACCCGTCGGCGAAGCAGACCTGCACCACCCCGGCGTGGTAACTGCTCATCTGGTAGATGAACGTTTCCCGGCCGGTCTTGGTCCCATATCCGGTCGAGATCGTCCCCGACCCGACCCAGCTGTGGGAGAACACGTTCCACGCGTTCGGGAAGCTGGCGTGGCCGCGGCCGCTCGTTTCGACAAGGGCGATGGTATTGCTCGTTCCGTCACCGATGGCGCCGATCTTCTTCGGGTTCCGGTCCACAAAGATCCCTTCATACTTCGACCAGGTTGGGTGGTTCCCCCGACCCAGACCGGCGCACCCGACGTAATGGCTAATCCCAAAGGGCATCAGGTTTTCGACCGAGTTGTAATCCTCGTACCAGAATCCGCTGGTGACCACAGTGGACGGGGCCAAGTTACGGACCATCGGGCCACCGATGATGAATCCGCCCGATCCGCCTTTGTTGAACGCGTTGTTGTCCGGTTCATTGGTCGGGCCGGACGGGCACAGGAACGTCTTGATCTGGGCTTTCCCGGCCCGGTAGATGCCAATCGAGGTACCCTTATCCCCCCCCGGATCCGTCGGGTACGGGTTGTTGAACCAGTACTCCAGGTTCGAGTTGGTGTTGTTCGGGTCGTCCTGCCGCCCGTACTTGGTGCTGTAGTTGGGGTCGATCAACTGAAACACGTTCGACTGCTCGATGTACGGCAGCAGTTCGACCAGCATGCCGACGGAGGACCCGTGATCGGTGGCGGCGCCACCGTTTGAGATCGAGACGAGCGGGTTCGCTGGGCCAACTACGCCGGCTGGCAGCTTGCCGTTGGTGCTCTCGTAGTTGTGCAGGGCCAGGCCGAGCTGCTTGAGGTTATTGGAGCAGCTCATGCGAGCAGCGGCTTCGCGGATTTTCTGCACCGCGGGCAGAAGCAGGCCGATGAGCACAGCAATGATGGCGATCACGACCAACAGCTCAATGAGCGTGAACGCCGAACGACGAGTACGGATCATAAGACCACTTCCTCCACAAAAAGGAACGCACAATGAGGTACAGCCGCACATCGCGGCCGAACAGCAGCGCCCCAGCATGAGATGAGACAAGACCGGCGTAGAGAGAGGGTCGCCAGCCGAGATGTTCCACCGGTAGTCGCCGCAGTGCCCCAAAGACACGGAACCTCAGCAAGAACAGGGTTCCTTCCGTGGCACTACTGCACTACCTCGCTCACCCCCAATCGGGGCGTTCGCCTGCGAGGCACACGCGATCGGGTTAAATCTCCAGTGTCCCGGACCCAAAAGTAATGCAACGAATCAGCGTTGGCCCGCTGGGCGTGCAGGTGGGATATTCTCGCATGATTCAGGCGATTTTTTATGGTAACACTCCGCGCTCAGCGATCAAGACAATTTGTTGCATTATTTCTGACCAGGGTCCTCGTATGCGCTCACGGCCCGAAAGCGTTTGTACAGTGCCGAAAACACGAGGATTTTTACATACTAATTGAGTCCGCTACCACAAAAAGGGGCGTCCCAAGGCCTATCTGCTAGTCCTGCATGCGGTTTTCCCCGCGTTTTCT
>JBGQLF010000511.1:0-7250 GCA_041499985.1 Gemmataceae bacterium | reverse complement strand
GTCCTGGTTCTTCAGGGCATCGAAGAGGGAGATGAACACCGCGTCCCGCTCCCTCGCCACTTCCCGCAGAGCCTGCGTGTAGAGCGCCAGTTGCTGGTTGTGCGCCGCGGGCGCCGGCAAGGGAGCGGGCCGTTGCAGATGCGGAATCGGGCTGAGCACCACAAAACGGACCTTGCTGTCGCCCGCCAACTCCGCGATGGTATCCAGCAACCGATTCATGTCGGCACGGAAACGCGGCAGCCCCTTCTCGCCGGCGAACGAGCTGGCCATGCCGTAACCCAGAATCACGACTGTGGGTCGCACTTGGCGGATTTGTTCACGCAGTTGCTTCCACCCCTCCTCCGGCGGTTCGAGTCCGGCCTGGAGGAGACTCAGGCCACAGCGCGAGTCGCCTGCCGGGGTGTCGGCACTCCAACCCAAGTTGCGAAACGTCACATGTCGCTCGGGAAAGTGCGTGGTGAGGGCGAGCTCGATGTAGCCGTGATACTGCTCTCGCTCCAATAAGGTGTCGCCCAGGAATACGACGCGATCGCCGTCCCGGAGCTCGAAAGGAGGCGGGGCTTGCGCCTGGCTCGGCAAGACATGGAGGAGACAACAGACCAGACAGATCAGGAGAGGAAAAAGCTTGTTCATGGTGCTGAGGCTCTCGGGTTACCGGGGGCTCGGCTGGGTAGCGCTTACGCGAAAGAGTTACGCAGTCCCCTGATTGTAAGAAATTGGACACATTTGTCACCGAGGATTCGCCGGTGCGAGTAGCCAAAAGTGTGCCGTCAAACGGGACCAGCACCGGTTTGAAGGTGAGGGGATGCCTTCTTGGTCCTCTTCCTACTCCCATGGGGACGGCGCAGTGGAGAACCCCGAAGGAAGTCGCCGCAGGAACAACCAGGCCTTACGGTACCAGGCTCCCGGCACCCACACTGAAGCGGTCCGGGTGGCGAAATCCATTTCCATCCTGAGACCGGCCGTCTCCAGGGCACGCATGCCGAGCAGGGGGCAGTTGCTCTCTGGGTGAGGCAGGAAGTGGACGTCGCGGAAGGCGATGCCCTTTCGCAGCGGGATCCGGTAAGGCGCACCCCGGAGGGTCGGGATATTGCTGACCAGCCACAGGTGGGCCGCGCGTACAGGGACTTCTTGGGGCGCGCCGCCCAAGGTCCTCAGGCGGGCGGAGCCGGCGCGCAAACGGTCGGGATCCAGGCCAGCCTCTTCCAAGTGATGCCGCCAAGCATAGGCTTCACCGGTGAAGCGCGTGTCCAGGGCCCAGCGCTGGGGCCGCGCTCCCCGACGCGGCTGGGCACGCGGGTTGGAGACCATCACGGGGAGGGAGAAAGATAGCAATCGCTGATCGGACAAAGCCCCCGGCGGCACCCAGGCGTGCAGCGGCAGGCGGTCGATAAACAGTACCACGGGGTCGTGTGTCCTCGTGCGTCAGAAGGGCGGAATTACAGCGCCGAAATGAAATCGAACCCGAGATCCGGCTCAATGCACCGGATCAGGAACTCCGGATAGCCCCGCGCGAGGCACTCATCCCACAGGGCATCCTGCGTGGCGCCGAAGCCGAGCCGCTCTTTTCCGGAGTAGGCGACCCATTGCCCCCGGTGTGTCTTCAGCAACTCCGGGAGGTCCTCGTAGAAAACACGCTGGGCTTCCAGGATGGCGGGCGGGGTAGAGGCAATAATCGCCGGGTCCGACCCCAGAGGCGGCAACACCTCCGGCCATATCGCGTCCGGCCAACTGTCCGGGGCACTGGTCGCTCGCGCCTCGGCGCTGGGCTGCTGGGGGGGACTCGACGACGGCTGGTCGGTGGGGTGGGAAGGGTGCGTACTCATAGTCGTGTCTCCGGCGCAACCGCGGCGCGTCTGTCTCGCTGGGTCACAAGTTATGGTTATTGTACCGAGCATGCCCTGCCCAGCGGAAGATCATTGAAGAGACTACCGGTGGTTGCAGCGACAAGCCCGCGTCGCGCCGGCGAACTCCACGATGGTATCCAGCAACCGATTCATGTCGGCACGAAAGCGTCGCCGCCCTTGCTCGCCGGCGAACGAGCTGCCGGCGTTGAATTCGTTAGCCTTCTATTCCCGGCGCGGTACCATACTGCAAGCCGGAGGCGATCCCCTCATCCTAGCCCGGAGGACGAACGCCAGGAAGGCTGACCGGAAGCGTTGCTGGGAGGCGAACATGGACGACTACCGCGCGAAGCCAGTGCGAGCCCAGGAGGCCGGCGACTCGCCAGAAACCGAGGACATCGACTGGGCCGTGGCTCTCCAGCGTGTGGGCGGCGATCGCGAGCTGCTGCGGGAATTGCTCGAGGTTTATCTCGACGAATGTCCGCGCTGGCTGGCCCAGCTGCACGCGGCGTTGGCAGGGCACGATGAGGCTGGGGTGCGGCGGCTGGCCCATACGATCAAGGGCTCCATGGGACAATTCGGGGCCCAGGCCGCCTTCCTGGCAGCGCAGCGCCTGGAAATGCTGGGGCAAGACGGTACACTGGCCGGTGCCCCAGAAGCCTGCGTGGCCCTGGAGAAGGAGTTGGAGCGGATCCAGCCCGTGCTCGCTTGGTTCGCCCGGGGTAGTCACTGAGACGCGCGCCCCGACCGGATCCGGTTCGGGAGGCGGGAGGTGTGCGATGCCAATCATCCTTGTCGCCGATGATTCGCCTGTGGACCGGCTGTTGGTCGGCAAGCTGCTCGGAAAAGAAAAGGATCTGGATTGGGTGATCGCCTACGCCGAGAATGGCGCGGAAGCCCTGGCCCTGGTCGACGATCTGGTTCCCCACGTGATCGTCACCGACATGATGATGCCGGGGATGAATGGACTGGAGCTCGTTACGGCCATCCGCGCCAACCATCCGCAAGTGCCGGTGATCCTGATTACCGGCCAGGGCAGCGAGGCGCTGGCGATCGAGGCGCTGGAGCGCGGAGCCGCCAGCTACGTGCCGAAAGGCCAATTGGCCGACAAACTCCTGGCCACGGTCAAACAAGTCCTGGCCGTGGCGCGGGCCGATAGCAGTTGGAAGCGTCTGACGGAGTGCGTGCAGCAAACCCAGGTCACGCTGCATTTGGAGAATGATGCGGCCCTTATTCCCCCCTTGGTGGACCTTTTTCAGCAGCTGCTCACGAGCATGAAGTTTTGTGATGCGGCGGAGCGGGTGCACCTGGGAATCGCTTTGGAGGAGGCGCTGTTAAACGCGCTTTATCACGGCAATCTGGCGCTATCGCCCGAGCAGGTGCAGCAAGCTCGCTTCGAAGAGGGCGAGAGCCCGATCGCGTGGCTGATCCAGCAGCGCCGCGCGCAGGCGCCGTATCGAGACCGCAAGATCCTGGTGGAAGCACACATCAGTCCGGATGTCGCCCGCTTTGTCATTCGCGATCAAGGCGGTGGCTTCGTGCGAACGGCCATTCCGGAGCGCGGCGATCCCAAAAACCTGGAGCGTGGCGGAAGCCGCGGTCTGGTGCTCATGCGCCATTTCATGGATGAAGTCACCTTTAATGAGGTCGGCAACGAAGTCACGCTGGTCAAGCGACGCCCGCGTGCCACCGTCTTTCCAGCCTGAGGCGCAGCCCCTCTCCCTTTGCGACGCCCGTTGCATCGCGCCCGGATAGCTGGAGCTGCCTTCTGAGGAGGAGGGCGGCCCCGGAGAGGGGAGCACCTCCTCCGGTTTCTCCGCGGAGGCTCAATGGAAAGGAACCCGATGGAACCCACGGTCGACATTCCCGAGAACGGCTCCCTGGAGAAACGCCGTGAGCCGGAAATTGACAAGTTGTTTCGCGCCGTGATCAAGCTCAAGGGCAGCGATCTGCACTTGCGCGTCGAGAATCCTCCGGCCGTCCGGCTCAACGGTGGTTTGCGGTCGCTCAACCGCGGGCCAATCGATGACGGCGAGATGGCCCGCCTTTGCTCCCCGCTGCTGGATGAGCGAAATCGGCGCCTTTTCGAGGAGAATGGCGGAACCGACTTTGCCTACACGCTCGAGTGCGATGGCCTGCGACGTCGCTTCCGTGTCAATCTCCTGCGGCAACTAGGACGCATTGGCCTGGTAGCTCGGTTGGTCAATAGCTTTGTTCCCGATTTCGCCGGACTCCATTTGCCGCCCATCATGGAAGAGTTGTGCAAGTTCGACCAGGGAATGATCTTGCTGGCCGGCGTGACCGGTTCGGGCAAAAGCACGACGATTGCCTCGATGCTCAACTGGATCAATGCCCATTACCGCAAGCATATTCTGACGCTGGAGGACCCGATTGAATTTATTTTCACTCCCGATAAGTGCCTGATCACACAACGCGAGATCGGCGTGGATGTGAAGGATTTCGAAATCGGCATGAAGCACGCGGTGCGCGAGGATCCCGACGTCATGCTCGTGGGCGAGATGCGCGATCGTGAAACATTCTCCGCCGCCGTTCACGCCGCCGAGACCGGCCACCTGGTGTTCGGAACGATCCACGCTTCCAGCGCCGCCACGACCATTGGCCGCATCCTGGACTTGTTCCCAGCGGACATGCATAGCTCGCTCCGCAGTGCGATGGCATTCAACATGAAGGGGATCGTCGCCCAGAAGCTGCTGCCGTCGCTCCAGGAGCATGTAGGACGGGTGCCGGCGGTCGAGGTGATGACGTTCACGCCCACGATTCGCAAGCTGATCCTGGAAGAAAGGGACAGCCGGCTACCCGATGTGATCCGCATGTCGGCGAACGAGGGCATGCAGGACTTCACGATGAGCCTGAAAGAGTTGGTGGATAAGAAATTGGTCGGCCAGGATATTGCCTTGGAAGTGGCGCCCAATCCGGAGGCTTTGAAGATGGTGCTGAAAGGAATCGAGGTAATGCAACCGGGGATCCTCTGACCTGCCCGTGTTCGCTGTTACCGCTAGCGGGACCCTTTTTTGGAGCATCCTCATGGCAACCCCACTGTCCCCCGAACAACTGCGCAAGCTGGATGCGTACTGGCGCGCGGCGAACTACCTGTCGGTCGGCCAGATCTATCTGTACGACAATCCGCTCTTGAAGGAGCCGCTCCAGCGGAAGCATGTCAAACCGCGCCTCCTGGGTCACTGGGGCACAACGCCAGGGCAGAACTTCGTCTACGTCCATCTGAATCGCATCATCAAGCAGTATGACCTGAGCATGATCTACATCTCCGGTCCCGGGCACGGAGGGCCGGCCCTGGTGGCGAACACGTACCTGGAGGGAACCTATAGCGAGCTGTACTCCAACGTGTCACAAGATGAAGCGGGTCTGAAACGGCTCTTCATGCAGTTTTCGTTTCCGGGTGGCATTCCCAGCCATGTTGCGCCGGAGACGCCCGGTTCCATTCACGAGGGCGGCGAACTCGGTTACAGCCTCAGCCATGCTTATGGCGCTGCGTTCGACAATCCCGATCTCGTGGTCGCCTGCGTGGTCGGCGATGGCGAGGCCGAGACCGGGCCGCTGGCGACCGGCTGGCACGGTAACAAGTTCCTCAACCCGGTGAGCGATGGCGCCGTCTTGCCGATCCTGCACCTCAATGGGTACAAGATCGCCAACCCGACCGTTTTGGCCCGAATCAGCCATGAAGAACTGGAGCAACTGTTCCGCGGCTATGGCTACATCCCTTACTTCGTCGAGGGAGACGATCCGGCACGAATGCACCCGCTCATGGCGGAGACGCTGGATAAGGTCGTTGCCGAGATCAAGCGCATCCAGGCCGATGCGCGCAAGAACGGTTTCAGCAAGCGGCCACGCTGGCCCATGATCGTCCTCAACACGCCCAAGGGCTGGACGGGGCCCAAGACCGTGGATGGCCAGCAGGTCGAAGGGACCTACCGGGCGCACCAGGTTCCGCTCTCCGATCCGGCCGGACACCCCGAGCACCTCAAGCTGCTCGAGAGCTGGATGCGGAGTTACGAGCCAGAGAAACTCTTTGACAAGAAGGGCCGGCTCCTATCAGAGTTCGCCGAGCTGGCTCCCAAGGGCGAGCGCCGCATGGGCGCCAACCCGCACGCCAACGGAGGCATCCTGCTCCGTGATCTGCGGCTGCCGGACTTCCGCGCTTACGCCCTTTCAGTGCCTGAGCCCGGTACGACGCAGGCGGAAGATACGCGCACCCTGGGCAAGTTCCTGCGCGATGTCATCAAGCTCAACGAGGACCTGCGAAACTTCCGGATCTTCGGGCCGGATGAGACCGTTTCCAACCGCTTGGGCGCCGTGCTGGAGGCGACCGAGAAGCAATGGGCTGCCGACATCGTCAAGAGCGATGACCACCTTGCCCCCAGCGGGCGGGTGGTGGAGATGTTGAGCGAGCACCAGTGCGAGGGTTGGCTGGAAGGCTACTTGCTCACCGGCCGCCACGGCCTGATCAATTCGTATGAGGCATTTATCCACATCATTGACTCGATGTTCAACCAGCACGCCAAGTGGCTCAAGGTGACGCGACACATCCCCTGGCGGCGGCCGATCGCCTCGCTGAACATCCTGCTCGCCTCGCATGTCTGGCGGCAAGACCACAACGGCTTCACACACCAGGACCCCGGCTTCCTCGACCTCGTAGTCAACAAGAAGGCCGAGATCATCCGTGTCTACCTGCCGCCCGATACGAACACACTCCTCTCGGTGGCCGACCATTGCCTGCGCAGTCGCCACTACGTCAACGTCATCGTGGCCAGCAAGCACCCCTCGCCGCAGTGGCTGACGCTGGACGCCGCGGTCAAGCATTGCACGGCCGGCATCAGCATCTGGGAGTGGGCCAGCAACGACCAGGGCCAGGAACCCGACGTGGTCATGGCCTGCGCCGGCGATGTACCCACTTTGGAGACGCTCGCCGCCGTTCAGCTCCTACGCCAACAGCTTCCGGAGTTGAAAGTCCGCGTGGTCAACGTCGTCGATCTCATGAAGCTCGTGCCAGCCACCGAGCATCCCCACGGCCTGAACGACCATGATTTCGATACCCTCTTTACGACGGACAAGCCGATTATCTTTGCTTTCCACGGCTATCCCTGGTTGATCCACCGCCTGAGTTATCGGCGCACCAACCACAAGAACCTGCACGTGCGCGGCTACAAGGAGGAGGGCACGATCACAACGGCGTTCGACATGGCCGTCCTCAACGATTTGGATCGCTTCCATCTGGTCATGGATGTGGTCGATCGCCTGCCGCAGCTGGGCAGCAGGGCTGCTTATGTCAAACAGGCCTGTCGCGACAAGCTCATCGAGCACAAGGAGTACATCTGCAAGTACGGGGAGGACATGCCCGAGATTCGCGAATGGAGCTGGAAAAAGTAG